>JBOGMI010000179.1:0-6192 GCA_050746645.1 Bryobacteraceae bacterium
TGCAGATAAACATGGCGGCTGGCGGCAAGCTGCCTGGTCGTTTTCATCACGACGGCTTCGTAAGCAGGGTACAGCGTGCTATTGCGATAGGCATTGGCGGGATAGAACTTACTCGCACACGCTCCACAGCCCTCGGGATCCGCTTCGCTCAAGACAATAGGCAGGTTGCGGAATTTCGGAAACGAGCGGATAACATCGAACCCGTCCGCCGCATCCTTCATTTCGGCCGAAATGCCCATTTGGAGATGCCCGCCGGCCGCTTCCGGGTGGCCTTTGGCGTGAAAGCTGATGAAATCGAGCGGCGCGCCGCGTTCGCCGGTCGCATAGTTCTTCCCGGAGGAGCAATGCTCCAAAAACTGATTGAGAAAGGCAGCGGCACGCGTGCTTCTGGGACTCGTCGAGGCCGGGCCGCCGACACGCGCCGAAGGCAGAGCACGCTTTACCGCCGCGGCCGTGTAGTCGTACAGCTTATCGTACTCTTGCGGCGTGCCATGCCAATAAAAGATGTTCGGCTCGTTCCAAACTTCCCAGTTCCAGGCCGCAACTTTAGCCTCGCCGTATCTTGCGATCAAATGTTTTACTAATCGATCGATCAGTTCGCCCCATTTTCGATAACTCTTGGGCGGATAGGACCAGCCGAGCGCGTAATTGTTGAACTTCTCACCCGGTTTCCAATGTGGCCGGTACGGCTCCGGATGGGAAGAAAGCGCTTGAGGCATGAACCCGAGCTCAACGTAGGGCGTAATGCCGGCCTTCACCCAGGCATCGAAAATTCTGTCCACGATGGTCCAGTTGTAAATAGCTTTTCCCGATGCATCTTCGGTGTAGACGTTTGTCGAACCCCACTTGAGAGCAGGCCTCCCATTTCCGCTGCAGAGCAGAAAATGCGCTCGAATGTGGACCCGAGCGGCGGTTGTCTGCACCAACTCGTGGATGAGTTTGCGCCCGTTTCTGGTGGAAGTGTTGTTCAGTTCGTCATAGCCGAAGTAATTCCAAAAGGGTTGGACCGGCCCGGTGCGCTGAGAAGCGTCCACACGGATGGTAACGGGCGACTCGGCATTGCCGAGGGTTGGCAAAGCAAATAGAAGAAGCCAACAGGCGTGTCGCATCGACCGGCCTAAGAACGGCTGTCCACGGCGATCGCTTCCATCTCGATCCGGCAATCGCGCGGCAGCCGCGCCACTTCTACCGTCGAGCGTGCGGGCGGATTCGTGCCGAAATACTTCGCATAGATTTCGTTCATCTGCCCGAACTCGGCCAGATCTTTTAGAAAAACGGTGGTCTTCACTACGTCCGCGAGCGACAAGCCGGCCGCTTCGAGCATCATCTTCAGGTTTTCCAGCACGCGCGCGGTTTCCGCCTGAATCCCGCCTTCGGCCAGCTTGCCGGTCTGCGGGTCGAGCGCAATCTGTCCGCTTACAAAAACCATTCCATTGGCGCGGACGGCAGGCGAATAAGGCCCGGCGGGCTTAGGTCCGCGGGGCGAGGTGATGATCTCTTTCATGGCTCTATTTTGCACTCTCTGCGGTGCGCTGCCGTTCGAGGAATCGCTCCAAGCCTGCCGCGATACACAGCGGCGCGCGCGGATCGACAAACGTCGCGGTGCCCACTTCGACCGCGGAAGCTCCCGCGGCCAGAAACTCGGCCGCATCTTCGCCGGTGAAGATGCCGCCCATGCCGATTACCGGAATCTTCACGGCCGCGGCCGCTTCGGAAACCAGCCGCACCGCGAACGGCTTCACCGCCGGTCCTGAGAGGCCGCCGGAAACGCCGCCGAGCCGCGGCTGTCCGGTCCGCGGATCTAGGGCGAGCGATACCAACGTATTGATGAGAGAAATCGCATCTGCGCCGAATTCTTCAGCCGCTTTTGCAAACGGTTCGATCTTCGCGACGTTGGGCGAGAGTTTGACGATCAGGGGACGGCGTGCAACCTGCCTCACGCGCGCAACCAGATCGCTCAACAGTGCCGGATCGCTCGAGAAAAACATGCCGCCATGCTTGGTATTGGGACAGGATACATTCAGTTCATATCCCGCGATGCCTTCCGCCGCTTCGAGCGTGCGCACCACTTCCACATAATCTTCAGCCGCGTAACCGAAGACGTTGACGAAAACCGGAACCGAGTAGCGCCGCAGCAACGGAAGCTTCTTCGCGATGAACGCCCCGACACCCAGGTTCTGCAAACCGACCGAATTGATCATGCCGCCTTCGGTGTGCCAAAGACGCGGCGGCGGATTGCCGGCGATCGGCTCGCGCGAGAGGCCTTTGGTCACAATGCCGCCCAGAGCATTTAAATCGAGAAGCGGCGCGAACTCGATTCCGTAGCCAAACGTGCCGGAAGCCGCCAGAACGGGATTGCGCAGCACGATGCCGCAGAGTGTCACTGCTAGCCGGTTCATCCTTGCAAGGCGGTGGCCGCTTCGCTTCGGGCAAGCCGGCGCGCGTTTTTCCGGATCAGATCCCAGGTCTCGCGCACGTCCTGTTCGGTGGTCTGGAAATTGCCCACCGCGAAACGCAGCATGTATTTGCCGCCGATAATCGTATGCGACAAAAACGCCTTGCCGGTTCCATTGATTTCGGCGAGCAGTTGCTCATTGAAGGCGTCGCCGCCGCGATGGCGGAAGCAGACAAGCGAAAGCGTGACCGGCGCGCACAGCTCAAATTCCGGCTCCGTCTCCACAAGCTGTTTGATGATTTGCGCCAGCCGCATGGCTTCGCGCAGGAGATCCATAATGCCGCGGCGGCCGAAGCTGCGCAGCACGTACCACAATTTGAGCGAGCGGAAGCGGCGTCCAAGCTGAAAGCCGTAATCCATCAGATTCACCACGCGGTCGTCTTCGGCGGTGCGCAGGTACTCGGGGATCAGCGAAAAGGCGGCCCGCAGAGCTTCCGGTTCGCGCGTGTAGAGCACGCTGCAATCGGAAGGTACGTAGAGCCACTTATGTGGATTCAGCACCAGCGAATGCGCCTGCTCGATGCCGTCCAGGATGTGGCGCATCTCGGGCAGGATTGCCGCCGAACCGCCATACGCGGCGTCAACGTGCAGCCAGACGCCGTGGCGATTGGCAATTGCGGCAATTTCCCGCAGCGGATCGATCGCGGTCAGCGATGTCGTGCCCACCGTGGCCACCACCGCGCAAGGGCGCTTGCCCTTTGCGAGATCGGCCTCGATCGCCCGATCGAGCAGATCGCTCCTCATGCGGAACTCGGCATCCACCGGTATTTTGCGCACGTTGTGTTGGCCGAAGCCGAGTGTGATGGCCGCCTTCTCCACCGACGAATGCGCCTGCTCCGAGGTGTAGACGGTGAGATCCGCGCGCATGCCTTCGGTACGGCATTCCGGCGCGACCCGCTGCCGTGCCGCGGCAAGGGCGTGCAAAACGCCGGTCGAGGCCGTGTCGTAGATGATGCCGAAAAAACTTTCAGGGAGAGCCAGCCATTGCCGCAGCCAGCCCAAAACCGTCTGTTCCAGTTCTGTTGCCGCGGGCGACGATTTCCAAACCATCCCGTTCACGTTCACCGCCGCGGCGAGAAACTCGGCCAGCACCGCGGGCGGCGGCGACGAGGAAGGGAAGTAGCCGAAAAAGCGCGGATGATTCCACAGCGTGAGCGCAGGGAAAATTTTGGCTTGGAAATCGGCAAAGATCGCTTCTACCGGTTCGCCGTCCTCCGGCGCTGCCGGTGCGAGCGCAGCCCGCACCGATCCGGGTTCGGCGGCCGGCGCTACAGGATGTTCGCGCACCTGCGAGAAATAAGACGCAATCCAATCGGCGTGCTCCTGTGCCCCGCGGCGAAACTCCTCCGGAGTCATGGCATGATTCACTGATTCGAACCTGTTTCTATTGCAACACGCCCATTCATCCGGTCACCGCGGCCGGCTCGTTGATCTCGGAGAGAACGGCGGGCAGCCAGCCGCGAAACCAGTGCTGGAAGGCGATCAGATCGGCCGCCGTATCTTCGTCGAACGGCAGCGCGAAATGCTGCAAGGGCCATTCGCGCGCGATCGCGGCAGCTCGAATGGCGGTGGTGGCGGGAAACCGGTTCACCCAGCTCACAAATTCCTGCAGCCGGGCATCGAGCCGTTCGGCGCGTTTCCCATCCGGCGCTGCGAGCGCCCGGTCGATGGCAACCGGCAGTTCGGGAAAGGCCGCCGCGATGCCCGAAACCATCCCGTCCGCCCCGGCCTGCCGCGCGCGCAAAAAGAGCGATTCGCTCCCTACGAGCAGGCTGAATTTCCGCCGCCCGCGCAGCTTGAGTAAGCTCTCGAATAGCGCCCAATCGCCGCTCGAATCCTTAATCCCGGCGAAGTCCTGGCTCAAGAGCAGGTTTGCCGCGAGCTCCGCATCCAGGGGATTGGTGAAGTCCGGCAAGTTGTAAAGATACACTGGAACCGCTCCGTGCAACGCCCTGCTGAATGCAGAATAAAAAGCGCCGATCTCCTCGCTGGAGTAGCGGTAAAAATACGGCGGCATCAGCAGCACACCCGCCGCACCGGCGCCGACCGCATGTTCCGCCAGAGCGATCACGCCGGAAAGTGCGGAGTGCGAAACGTTCACCAGGACGGGAACCTGGCTGCGTTTGATGGCCAGCGTGGTGGTGCGCATACGCTCGCTGGTGTCGAAATGGATGAACTGGCCAGTGGACCCGAACAGGACCACGCCATGCACGCCAGCGCGCACTACGGCGTCCATGTACTCAAGCAGGGCGCCCGCATCGCTCTCAATCGAATTCGGCCGCCGCGGTGTCACCACGGCGGCATAGATGCCGGATAGGAAAAATTCTGAGCCGCTCGTTTGCATGCGTGGGCCTAGGAAGATTCTACTTCCCGGCCTACTGCACGCTCAACGCCTCCATCGGCGAGCCGTGCCGCGCCATCGCTTCGCAGACCAGTTGACGCGGGTCGATCATGTGTTGGGGCCGGAAATGCTGGGTGGACCAGCGGCAGCCCTGGCGGAATTCGATGCCTAAAATGAAGCCAATCGGGCGGAAGACGCAATAGCGGACCACCCCCACCAGTTCGCCATCGCCATAGTGTACGCGCACATCGGTGCCCTCACTCACTCCCTGCTCGGCACAAAGGCAGAGCCCCGAGAGCGAAATATCCTCCAGATTCGCGACGCGCCTGTGTTCCCGGTTCGCCTCATCCTTCCAGATCAGCTCTACCAGGTCGGCGCATAAAAGCCTGGTATCCGTTCGCCGTTCCTGCATAGTTACCTCATCGGCCGGCCACCGCCACTAATGAATAAAGATCCGCCCCGAGCGGTACTGGTTACCATGGGAAAGCATGCGGCGGCGCCTCTCGGTCCTTCAGAGCCGCGACCGTTAGGGAGCGGTTTCCACGGCTCCCGCGATTCCGCTGCCGGCCGAAGCGCACCGAATGGACGTCCTCAGCCCTCCGCCCTCTCGACTTTCGCCGGAAACGCGCCTGGGCATCATCATCCGCGTTGCCTTCTTTATCGCCACGGTTCTGATCGGCATGGCAGTCTTCCCGCGCGCGATACTCTCGGGCTTCGGGCCGATCATCGCCTCCACCTGCGGACTGCTGGCGACCGGCCTGGTTGCGAATTGGCTCACCTTGCGCGTCTTCGACCGGCAGCCGCTGCGCGATGTCGGCCTGCCGGGCGGGCGCGCCTCGCTGCACAATTTCCTCATCGGCATCGTGTTCAGCGTGGTCACGGCCGGCCTGATGCTCGGCTTACCGCTCCTTGCCGGAGGCGGCCATTTGGTTCCCCGGGCGCATGCGCACGTGCCGGTTGGCTCGGTGGCTTTTTTCTTCCTGCTGCTGCTTTGTGGCGCAGCCGGCGAAGAGACCATCTTTCGCGGCTACGCCTTCCAGTTCTTAGTAGATAAGATCGGCCCTTTCGCCACCGTGCTGCCGGTCGCGGTCATTTTCGGCTTCGCGCATTCCTCCAACCCGCACGCCTCCGTGCTCGGCATCGTCAACACCATCATCTGGGGCTTTGTGCTCGGTTACGCATTTCTGCGCAGCCACGATCTCTGGTTCCCCATCGGGCTGCATTACGGCTGGAATTTCGCTTTGCCGTTGTTTGGAACCACCCTCAGCGGGCTTACAATTGACGTAACGAGGTACACCTACCGATGGGATCTATCGCCATTGTGGAGCGGCGGCGCGTATGGTCCGGAAGGTGGAGTGCTGACGACCATCTTCGCGATTGCGCTGGGTTTTGCCCT
>JBOGMI010000180.1:0-8399 GCA_050746645.1 Bryobacteraceae bacterium
CGAGATCAGATGCTGGGCCTTATAGACGGTGCCCATGCCGCCGGAGCCGATGGCGCTCACGATGCGGTAATCGCCGACGGTTTCGCCGATAGAGAAAGCCACGTGTTCCTTAGAATATCAGCGCGGCACAAGCAGACAGAACCCCGACCGTTACGGAGGGGACTGGCCATACCCTTCCTGACCCGTCGGGGTTCGGTTTGCACGGCGCTCATTCTTTACTTTGCAAAGAACTTGCCGTATACTCGTGACGTATGGCGACGGCACAGCGCGCGGAAGTGGCTGACCGCCCGGCGGCAATCGAGCGCCGCGCGGCCGATAACCTGCGCTTCATCCGCGACACCATGGAGCGCGCCGGCTCCTTTACCGCGGTCCCGGGCTGGGGTGGGATTCTGATTGGCGCGACGGCTATCGCCGCGGGATGGCTGGCATTTGGACGCACACACTACGAACAATTTTGGATTTGGGCCGCCGAAGCAATCGTCGCGCTGATCATCGGCACCACCGCGGTGCGGGTGAAGTCGAAGCGCATGTCGCTCTCGCTGCAATCGCGCGCGGCGCGGCGGGCGCTGCTGAGTTTTATGCCGCCGCTATTTGCCGGAGCGGTTCTGACTTGGGCTTTTTATCACACCGGGGATTTCGGCCTGCTGCCCGGGCTGTGGCTACTGATCTATGGCGCGGCGGTGGCGGCGGGCGGCGCTTTCTCAGTGCGCATCGTGCCGGTGATGGGCCTTTGCTTCATGCTGACGGGCATTGCCGCATTGGCCGCGCCGGTTGCCTGGGGCAACGTTTTTCTGATGGCCGCATTCGGCGGGATCCACATCGTCTTTGGCGCAGTGATCGCAAGGAGGCACGGTGGCTAGGTCCGCAATGGCTCGCAGCAACGGTGCTGGCGCGAAACCGCATCCGCAGCGGCCAGCCAGGTCACCTGTCGAACCGGAAGCTGTGGAAGCCGCGCTGCCGAACCTCGACCGCCTCATACACGAACGCATGCGGCTCGGAATCGTCAGCGCGCTGGCGGTGAACGAATCGCTGACGTTTAACGAACTCAAAAAGCTGCTGCGAACGACGGATGGGAACCTGAGCGTACACGCGCGCCGCCTGGAGGAAGCCAGCTACGTCGATTGCGCGAAGAGTTTCGAAGGCCGCATGCCGAAGACCGAGTACCGCCTGACCCCTGCCGGCCGGAAAGCCTTCGAACGCTACCTGGACCATATGGAAGCGCTCATCCAGGCCATGCGGGAACGCTAGAGCTCACCGGGGGAATCGGGGACAGACACACTACTGTCCCAATGCATTTTACAGCTTTGGTATTGATACGCCAATGTGCAAGAGAGAGGATGCCTCGCCGGTCCACGCCAGACCCTTCGATGGTGTGAATCGCTGAAAGGCGGTTTCGCCTGCCAGTCACATTTCACTTTTCCAAATTTTTCTTTCTCCTGTAGATCCACCACCTTACAGTTCCGGACTCGCTCACGCCGCGCGCCCACCCCTGCACACTCGACATTGTGGAGCAGGCGCTTTCGCCTGCCTTGCCCACCCCCTCTGGATGCAACACCCATGGCAACTCCCCAGCAAATCGCGGCCATCGCCGTAACGCACAGAAACCTGTGGCCCAAAGTCCGCTGAGACCAAGGCCACAGTCTCAACGCGCCTCCGTCGAGCTTCACAAACGCAAGAAAGCACGGCAATTAGCCGAAATTGGCTTTGCTTCGCAAAAACACGCTCAGGCCCAAGAATTGCGCAAAGCCGAAAAGCACAGCGTCCACATGGCGGTCGCCAATTTGCGCAAACAGCGGGAAGAAATGAAGCTTGCGAACGATCTCGCTAACTAAACTAATACCCAACCAGCCCTTTCAGCGCCTTACCCGAAGGAGCGAATCGCGCTCGAAATGCTTTGGCGGCGTGCGCGTGGGCGCGCAGCGTGTCAGCAATGCGTCAATACGTGGATCGGCTCGGAGCGGATCGAATTCCGGCCCGGACAGCGGCTGCGGCACGTGCGCCGAACAGGCGGCTTCCAAGCGCCACACAGCGCGTTCCCTGTCGCCCAAAGCGAGGTCCAGCAGCGCCATGCAACTGGCCGGAATCCGGCCTTGCGCAAAGTCTTTCTCTAAAGCGGCGCGGGCGCGGAGCGCTTCCTCCCGCTTTCCGCCCAGAGCCCAGGCGCGCGCGAGCCACATCATCTCGCCGGGACCATGGTTCGTGAGATCCGCCGCCTTCTGAAGTTCTGAGATCGCTTCCGGGTACATTCTCTTCTGCTCATAGGCTTGGCCCAGATCGGCATGCGCGAAGAAAAACTGAGGATTCATCTGAAGGGCAGCACGAAACTGCGCGATAGCGTCGTCGTAACGGCGCGCGAGGAACAAAATGTATCCGACTTGAACATTTACGATTAGCGAAAGCGGATCAAGTTCTTGCGCTCGCCGGATTTGTTCCAAGGCTTCGCGGGTGCGGCCGTGCGCGGCGAGTTCCTCGGCATACCACTGGTACGCCGTCGCGTAGCCGGGGCTCAATGCAAGGGCGCGGCGGAATTCCGGTTCCGCCTGGTCCCAATGCCCCAGATCGGCATCCAGCGCGGCGCGTGTAGCATGCGCTTCGCCGAGATCGTCGTCCAGTTGGAGTGCTTTGTCGGCGGCCTTTCGAGCCTTCGCAAACGACTCGCCGGGAGGCCGCACCCAGTTCTCTCCGAGCAGCAGATAGCTGTCCGCAAGTCCAGCCCAAGCGAGGGCATACGTGGGCGCTTTCGCCAGGGCTTGGTTGAAGTAGCCGATCGACGTCCGCAGGCCATCCTCGGTCCGCTTATTCCAGAAATAACGTCCTTTCAGGTAGGCGTCATATGCCTCAGGCGGAATATTCGCCTCGGCGCGGAACCGCGATTGCTCGTTAGCCGAGAGCGTTCGCGTGACTTGCTTGGCGATGGCCCGCGCCACTTCGTTTTCGACCGCTAGAATATTGCCCATCGAACCGCTGTAATCGTTGGACCAAAGATAGCGGTCTGTTTTCCCGTCAATCAACTGCGCCGTGATACGCACATGCCGGCCGGATCGCGTTACGGATCCCTCCACAAGGGCGTCGACGGTGAGTTCTTTCGCGATCTCGGGAAGCGGCTTGGAAACGCCTTTGTATCGCATGGCAGACGTTCGCGAGATCACGCGCAGCGCGGAAATGTTTGCCAGCTTCGTGATCAACTCATCGGTCATGCCATCTGCCAGATAGTCCTGCGCCGGATCGCCGGACAGATTGGCCAGGGGCAGGACCGCGATGGAGTTTATGCGGCTCCGCGCCGGCGGGGACGGATTGCGCCGGACCCAGAGCGGCACGGTTGCCGCGCCGGCGAGTATCGCCGCGATACCCAAGACAGGGAACAGCCACCTGCCAGGACGGCTAATAGGCGCCGTTGCGGCAACCGGTGAGCTACCCGCTTCGGCTTGAGAGGCCGGCCGGATTTCGAATTCGGGTGTATAGCCGCCCTTCGGCAGAGTGATGATTACTTCGTCGTTTGCGCCCTGCAGCGCATAATACTGTTGCAGCTTGTCGCGCAGGCGCCTCGCCTCCACCCGAACGATGGGCTCGATGCTCGAGTCATAGCCGGGGGCGCGGCTGAAGACCTCGACACCGATCACGGTTTCTTTGAGGGATTCTTTACCCGAGAGCGATGCCTCCACCGCGAAGCGCAAAAACTGGCACATGCGCGCCGAATTGACAAAACCCGGACTGGCCAGGACTCGCGCGAGCTGAGCGCGGATTTGCGCCTCCCGCTGAGGCGAATCTTTTACATCGGCCAGCGTGGCCCGGCCGGGCTGCAAGTTATCCGTCACGGTGGTGTCCGCATCATACCGCGAATTCAAGCAGTTGGAGGGGGTAAAAAAGCGCTCCTTACCTCTGCCTTACCGGATCTCACTGACACTGCCAACCCCGAACGGCTATGATCCCAGCCAATGAACAACGATACACATTCTCATGGACCCTCTCGGGACGAGCGTGAGGAGAAGCCTGCATCAGGTGATACTCGGCGAAACTTCGTCAGGACGCCTCTCGCGTTGGCCGCTTCCATCGCCGTGCCGTCGCTGCTGGGCGGCCTGGCGGTTCAGGCCAAAGCGGTTGGGAAACGCAATGGTCTGGTGCTGGCTCCACGATATTATCCATTGACGCGATTCAAGCCTCAGATTGACTTGAGCGGCAAGCTAGCGGTAATTACCGGGGCATCGCGTGGCAACGGGCGCGCCGTCGGTGAGGCGCTGGCTGCCCTGGGGGTTGACGTGATCGGCACGTCGCGTAATCCGGCTGGCGTTCCGGATCCTCCCGCCTTTCCGCTGCTGACGTTGGACATCGCCGATCCGGCCTCGGTGCTCGCTTTTATCGGGGCGCTCCAGGCCCATCCCTTGTTTAAGAGTCACGGCCAGGTCGACATTTTGGGAAACAACGCGGGGCGTTTCGTGATAGGAGAAATCGTTCCGTTGTCCCCCGCTGATTTTCCGTTCTACTTGGCGCAGCGCGATCTCGGTCTGCACACGGTTTACTTCGGCCACGTCGTGGTGACCAATGCCATCTTGCCCCTGATGCCCCAGCAGGGCTATGCGCGCATTATCTTCACAGCGTCAATCGCCGCGTACACGACGGGAGCGACGTTTCCCAGGGGAGAGTTTTGTCGATACCTACAACGCCGGCAAGTTCGCACTGCGCGTATACGCCAACAACTTGGACGCCGTCCTCCGCGCCGCGGGCACGGGCATTCGCGTTTCGACCGTGAACCCGTACGCCATGAACACCGCGCTCGCCCGGTATCCGCACCCTGTGTACACGCAACCCGTCAACGGCAGCGGGCTATCGGACACCGATGCCGCATTTAACGCCGTTGCCAACTATTTGATTCAATTACTCGCCAACGGACTTCCGCCCAGCATGGTCGGCGAGACCTATGCTCAACTTTTGGGCATGACGGACCCGGAGCAGAACGTCGTGGTGGGTTCGCCGCGCGAGCCCTTGGCCTCGAGTGGTGGGAACGCGCTAATCGAACAGGAGCTCTTTGCGGAGAATCGGATCTCGGCAGTTCCCTTTCAATGCGCTAGATGAAGCGGATCGAGGCCAACCGGAGTCATCCAGCGCGCCGCTTAACGCCTCGTCGATCTCCAGGCAATGAACAGTGAAGGTTTGGCTATGACGAAAAGTGCCGGCGCGGCGGTCGATCATCCAGCGGCAAAATCCGGTCTCCGGCGCGAGCTCAGCCTTCGCGACTTGACTCTTTTCGGGATCGTCTGCCTTACTGGAGCGCGATGGATTCCGGCCGCGGCGCATGCAGGCTCCGGAAGCATACTGTTATGGTTGCTCGCGGGCGTTCTGTTCGGCGCTCCCTTAGCAATTGCAGTCGCGGCTCTGATGGCGAAATATCGGGGTCCCGGAGGATTGTATACCTGGACCCGCAACGATTTCGGGCCAGCCCATGGATTCATGGCGTTCTGGGTCTATTGGGTCGGGATAGCGTTCTTTTTCCCAGGCGCAGCAGTTTTCTACATAAGCTCCAGCGCATACACGTTCGGGCATGCATACGCTCATCTGGCAGACAGCCGCGCCTTCATCGTCTGCGGCTCGCTCGCGGCAATCTGGATCGCACTCGGCAGCAATCTCATTGGCCTGAAGACAGGCAAGTGGACCGAGAACCACAGCCGGCCTTGAGGTCACACTCTTTTGCCTTGTATGCAGTATCATCCCGACGCCGGAGGTCAAGAACGTTTGGCTATTCGAAGGGAAATTGGCGCTGGGGACGGCAGCCATGATCGGTTCGGGATTGCTGCTCTACGCGCGAGGCCGGGCAAGATCCAGGGCGATCGTTCCCGAGGAGCCCAAGCCCATCTTGCTGGGTTCAAGCGCGGACTGATGAAAACGGCAGCGAGAACAATCTTCATAATTCTGTGCAGTTGCGCCCTTTGTTTTGGCGGCGTCCAATCGAAGCTCGATACCTCGAAGATCGATTCTGTTCTCGGCCGCTCCGGTGCCTGGACAGGAGGTCTATATGTAGTGTTCTTCCCACGTCCTGACCTGCGCGTGCTCCTCCAGGGCGTGCGGTTTTCTACCGCCCAAGTGGTTTCATTCATTACGTTCATGGGAAGTGAAGACCACTCCGAGATGATGGGCGAGATCTGCGCGCTTTCCAGCGAAATGACACCGGCGCTTGCCAAGCTGCGGGCGGGAGGCTTTGCGATCACGGCTGCACACAATCACTTTCTGGGCGAGTCGCCGCGCCTCATGTTCGTTCATTTCATGGCACAGGGGCAGGCGGTCGAGATGGCGCGCTCGTTCCGAGCGGCACTGGCAGTTACCACCACTCCGCTCGGCAAGCCGCCATCGCCGGGGGTGAGTCCCGAGCCGGATTGGGCCCGAGCCGTGGAAAACGCGCTCGGCCGCCGGGGCATTTATCTGTCCCCAGACAGAACCCTCGAAGTCGATGTGCCCAGTGCCCATTTTCCCGCCGGTCCCATGGATTTCTGGTACGAAAGTCTGCTTTATTTCCAGCAGGCTCCCACCGGCAAAATCGCTGGCACTGGAGATGTGATGGTCACGGCCAGGGAACTCAACCCGGTGCTGAGCGCTCTGCTGGAACATGGCTTTCAGATCGAAGGGGTTCACAATCACATGATTGACGAGCAGCCGCGCGTCTTCTTTGTTCATTACTGGAAGATCGCGACACCTCAAGATTTGGCTGACGGATTGCGGGCCACGCTCGCGGCGGTCCATATACGCGAGAAGTGAAATGAGTAGCGACACGACATCGCCCTTTTTGCCGAGCGAGGCTAGTGTCAGCCCCTACCGCATCGTAACCGTAAGCGCGGGCTTTACCCGCCGTATATACGCATTTGCAAGGACAATCGCCGCGAAGTGAAGGAGGGTTCATGGATTCAAAACGCAAGGCGCGCTCCGGGTTGACGATTTTCTTCGCGGTATTGATAGCGGGATCGGTCTATTTCGAGCACAAGATCCTGGTACTGGGTGGTTCTATCCAGAATCACTTAGGGGTCATTTTGGGGCTCGTGTGGTGGGTGACCGTCTCATCGGTTGTGGCGCGGCTGGTGCTGCGTGAGTCGCCCCGCGATGTTTCCTTCCGCTGGGGCGGTTCAAGGGGGACACGCGCAATGGCAATCGCCACGGCAATGCCGCTTGTGGTCGGATTCATCGCCTACGGAATCGCTTGGAGTGCGGGCCTGGCGAATTTCAGGGGACCCGATCTCTCCCGCGCAGTTCTGGGAATGCACTTTACTCTTGCCGCGAACCCACTCGTGAGATTTTCGCAGTGCCTCGGAGTCATGTTGGTGCTTGGTGCGCTAGACACTTGCAAATATACCGCCGGCGAAGAGATTGGCTGGCGCGGCTACATGTTAACCCGGCTGGTCGATTCCGGTGTCAAGGCGCCCATCCTGATCAGCGGGTTGGTTTGGGGACTCTGGCACGCGCCCCTCATTATTAGCGGACAGTATGCCGCGGGACCGCATCCCATATGGTCGGCCTGTCTCTTTCTGGCCGGCATTGTGGCGGGCGGATATGTCTTCGCGTGGCTGCGGCTTTCCTCTGGCAGCATCTGGCCCTGTATCTGGGGACACGGCGTATGGAACGCCGTGATTCAAGGCGCATTCGACAGGTCGACTTCCGGCCGCAACTTGTGGGTGGGTGAATCGGGCGCGCTCACGGCAGCCGCGCTCATTCTGTTTGTGATTGTGCTGTATAAAGCGTGGCCGCTGCCGCAGCTTATCTCTTTATCGAAACCGCGCTCAAACGAGCAGCACAAGACAGATAGCGGACAGTATGGCGTCAGACCTATAAAAATTCGGAAGCCATGAGAATCCTACTCCTGCTGTGCCTTCTGAGCTGGGAGCCGATTATTGCCGGTGAGCCCGCCTGCTATTTTCGCGGGTTGCGCCGACTCGGATTTGCCTATTCCTCGCCAATGCCGACGGTCGTAACGAACATGCGCTGCTGCCGGCGGACAGCCTGGACTATAACCCGTCCTTCTCCGCAGACGGCAAGTGGATCGTGTTCTGCAGTTCCCGTCTGGGGTGGAAGGACGAGGCGTTAATCAGCGACTATTCACCGCAGCCCTACGGCAGACTGTTCGCGATGCGTGCGGATGGAAGCGGAGTTCGGCAGTTGACCGACAATCAATGGGAAGACGCGCTTCCTGCGTTTCGGCCAAAATCGAAATGAGCCTTAGCGGGCAGCATTTAACCCAGAGCCCGGGTGAGGCTGATCCTTACGCTATCCACATCAGCGGGAAACGTGCGTTGCCGACGTTGCCTACCGCCAGCCTTTTTCATCCTTGCAGATGAAGTATTGCTTCATGACGCGTCCCCGGTTTCCGCACACGTATACTCGTGAGCATGGATCGTCGCGAATTGCTCACAGGATTGGCCGCA
>JBOGMI010000181.1:0-1876 GCA_050746645.1 Bryobacteraceae bacterium
TGCGGCCAATCCTGTGAGCAATTCGCGACGATCCATGCTCACGAGTATACGTGTGCGGAAACCGGGGACGCGTCATGAAGCAATACTTCATCTGCAAGGATGAAAAAGGCTGGCGGTAGGCAACGTCAGCAACGCACGTTTCCCGCTGATGTGGATAGCGTAAGGACAATGTCACTTAGTTAAGGAATCAGGTGCGCGAGTAGCGGGCAGGGCGACGCCAGACGGCACGCGGATAGGAACGGGGTGTGGCGCGAACGGGAAGCTTATACGCTGTAGCAATGGAAAGGATGCGCTCCCAGCATTGGGCCCATTGCCGTTTGGAACTTGCCGTGAGGATGTCAGGCAAGAAGGTTTCCACCAGCGTGTAGACGCTGGTGAAGCTGATGCGGCGCGGTTCGACATGGGCCTTCTCCGCAGCCAGGCAGATGACAGCGCGAACCAAGTTGTAGGTAGCCACCGCCATCAAGAGTTCCTTAGCCAGCATGTCGCAGGAACGGGAAGCGAGTTGCTGAAGCCGCACCGTCTGCTTGAGGGAGCGCAGATCGGTTTCCACATTCCAGCGCAGCCGATACAGCTCTCCCAGACGCTGCGGCGTCAGAGTCAGAGTGGTGAAGAAATAGAGGAACGGGTCTTGGGCGTCCTTTTGCGCCTCGAGGCAAACCAAACGCCCCTGCACGGCAGCTTCCTTCGGGAAAGGCCCGCCACAGCGATCGAAGCGAGTCGGTTTCCAACACACCGACCGCTCACCAGCAGCAGTGAGAGGCCCTCCTGCCAGAGCTTCGGCGCGTTGTCTGGTGAGCCGCACCAGGACATCGCGCCGGTGCTGGGCCGCGGCCCAGGCAATGACAAATACGCCAAAGTTGCGATCCCCGATCACGACCGCCTGTTCGGGCAAGTCTGGTATTGCTTCCAAAGCCAGCTCCTGCTCGCCTACCGCCTTCGCACCGTGGTGTGGTCCCCAGTGCGGCGCGAGCGCTAACCCGGTCTGAACGTCCTGCAGCACCACTACGCGCAGCAGCGGCCAGTGCGACGCTCCATATTGATTGCGGGGGGGCGGATAGGTCTCCACTAACTCGGGCGCATGCGCCAAGCTCAACGTCGAGCCATCCAGCACAAATACCGGCCGCCCCGGCAAAATCGGGTTGCCCGGCAACCAACCGCTGAGCCGCTCGACAATGAGGTCCAACACCTTGATTGCTGTTTCCCGCGGGAGTTTGCGTCGCGCTTGGCTATAGGCACCGGTGCGCGGCGAGAGCCTCGCCTGCGGCTTTCCCTGCGGCCGGCTCTGCAACCAATACTGTACCGCTGCGCTCAGTGTTCCCGATCCCAGCAGCCGCTGCAAGATCATCAGCCGCACCACCGCCCCTAAGCTGTACCCTCTCCGGCGGGAAAACGCCGACCCTTCCGGCCGCAGCGACTCCCACAAGCGGCCCTCCTGGCTCAGTTCTTCAAACAGTTCCAATACTTGGTTTGGATGGGGACGTCTCATGTGAACATTTCATCAAAGAAATGTTCTTAACTAAGCGACATTGCGCTTACGCTTCCGGCTCAGTTTCAGGTTTGCGGGGGGCCTCACAAGCGGGCTCCCCAACCTGTGACTGGTGTTAAGTACCCACAGGGCGCCCGCACGCATGAGTGCGGGCGCCACGTTTTTCATGTTTCGGTAACGCGCGACGGTGAAAGCCTTCGAGCAAGCCAGCGGCGTACAGCGTGCCGCCAGCCTGCTCGAAGGGAGATTGAGTTAGTTGGCCGTCTAGAAGAAAAACCCGAAGTTAAGGCCTTCTAATGACGGCGTGAGTGGCGGATTGTTCAGCAAGACGGCACTGCCTGCCACCCCGATCGCCATTGTCGAAGAAGCCCCTGACGGCGAGCGCGC
>JBOGMI010000182.1:0-1378 GCA_050746645.1 Bryobacteraceae bacterium
ACCGAGGAGGAGCACGAGGAGTTGGTACGCTGGGTGCTGGGCCGACTCATTGCCAATGAGTACTATGCCCAACCCTCCAAGTGCGAATTCTTCAAGCGCGAGCTGTCCTTCCTCGGCCACGTGATCAGCGAGAGGGGCGTAGACGTGCAGCAGCACAAGGTGAAGGCGGTGCAGGAGTGGCCGACGCTGCAGTCGAAGAAGGACATCAAGTCGTTCCTCGGGCTGACGGGCTACTATCGCAAGTTCATCCCACGCTACAGCGCGGTGGCCAAGCCGTTGAGCGACCTGTTGAAGGAGGAGAGGAAGTTCGACTGGGGAGAGGAGCAGAGGAAGGCCTTCGACGAGCTGAAGGCGGCGCTGACCAACGCCACCTTCCTTGCCCACCCCAACCCGCAGGAGCAGTACGTGCTCAATACCGACGCGTCGGGCTTCGCTATCGCAGCAGTGCTGAGTCAGAAGCAGCAGGACGGCAAGGTGCACCCGGTGGCCTACTACAGCAGGAAGATGCTGCCTGAGGAGACGCGCTACTTAGTGTCGGACCAGGAACTGCTGGCCATAGTAGCCGCGGTCGAGCATTGGCGCTGCTACCTGGAAGGAGCCGAGCATCCCGTCCTCATCCTCACCGACCACAGGGGCCTGGAGTATCTCAGCTCCAAGAAGGAGTTGAGGAACAGGGAGGCGCGCTGGATCGAGAAGCTGGCGGAGATCGAGTTCAAGATCCGCTACGTGCCCGGGCCGCAGAACGCTGCGGCGGACGCGCTGTCGAGGAGGGCGGACTACCAGGAGCAGGTCAGTGCAGAGAGGAGGGACGAGACAGAGGTCACTGAGGAGAGGCCGCGGCTGAAGATCACACTGGCTCCCCTGCCTGTCGCGGAGGCGAAGGAGGCGTGGGAGGCAAGGGCCGAGGAGCTGCCATTCAAGGACGAGCTGCTGAGGGCTGCGGCCGCCGACCCTGCCTACGCAAAGAAGGTGAAGGAGGCAGAGCCGAACGACGGTCTGCTGCGTGGAGAGGGCCTGCTGTGGACAGTCGACGGCATCCTGCATGTACCCGACGACCAGAGCGTGAGGAGCAAGCTGCTCCACGCCGTGCACGATGCACCGACTGGCGGTCACCTGGGCGAGAGGAAGACGTTGCGCAAGCTGCAGGCGGACTGCTACTGGCCCGGAATGAAGGCGGACGTCGAGGATTACGTCCACGGGTGTGTGACGTGCGCGAGGATCAAGCCGACCCAACAGATGCCGGCCGGTCTGCTGCGTCCTCTGCCCATCCCACACAGGCCATGGGAGGTGATCGGCATCGACTTCGTCGGGCCCCTGCCCAAGACCGCGGACCACCACGACTTCATACTGTCAGTCAAGGACCAGCTCACCAAGCAGG
>JBOGMI010000183.1:0-1355 GCA_050746645.1 Bryobacteraceae bacterium
GAGAAAGGCGGCGTATCGAGGCGGGTGAGAAGCCTGCCTGAACCTCCCGAAGGAGCGATACGCCATGACGAGCGATAGCACTGTGGTTCCCCTCCGTCAGCCAGGCTGGATCGACGATCCGCTGACGGCAGTTCTGCGCAGCGGCGCGCGCCGGCTGTTGGAGCAGGCGGTGGAAGCGGAGGCCGCGGCGTTCCTGGCTGCCATGAAGGAGCGGCGCCTGGCGGATGGGCGCGAGCGGCTGGTGCGGCATGGCCACGGGCCGGAGCGGCTGATGCAGACCGGGATCGGCGCCATTCCGGTGCGCCGGGTGAAGCTGCGCGACCGCGGCACGGACGATGGGCGGATCCGGTTTGCCTCGGCGATCCTGCCGCGCTGGTCGCGGCGGACGCGCAGCCTCGATGCCCTGCTGCCGCTCCTCTACCTGCGTGGTGTCTCGATGGGCGACTTCCAGGAGGCGCTCGCCGCCTTGCTGGGCCGCGACGCGCCGCACCTGTCGCCGTCGGTCATCGCGCGGCTGCGCGAGGAATGGCAGGCGGACTATGCGCGCTGGCAGCGGCGGGACCTGTCGGGGCGGCACTACGTCTACATCTGGGCGGACGGCGTCTACCTGCAGGCGCGCCTGGAGCCGCAGGCCGAGTGCATGCTGGTACTGATCGGCGCCACGCCGGAGGGGAAGAAGGAACTGGTTGGCTTCCAGGTCGGCCTCCGCGAGAGCGCGCAGAGCTGGCGCGAGCTGCTGGTCGACCTCAAGGCCCGCAGCCTCGCCATTGCGCCGGAGCTGGCCACCGGCGACGGTGCGCTCGGCTTCTGGAAGGCCCTCGAGGAGGTCTTTCCCACGACCCGCCATCAGCGCTGCACGGTGCACAAGACCGCCAACGTGCTCGACAAGCTGCCGAAATCCGTGCAGCCCGCCGCCAAAGCCGACCTGCGCGAGATCTGGCGAGCGCCGGACCGGGCGGCGGCCGGCGCGGCGATCGCTACGTTCGCCGAGAAATACGCGGCCAAATACCGGAAGGCGGTCGACTGCCTGGTGAAAGACCGCGACGCGCTGCTGACTTTCTATGACTTCCCGGCCGAGCACTGGGACCACCTGCGCACGTCCAATCCGATCGAGAGCGTGTTCGCCACCGTTCGGCACCGGACGGTTCGCACCAAAGGCGCGTTGTCGCAGGGCACCGCCCGCCTGATGGTGTTCAAGCTGGTTATGGCCGCCGCCAAAACTTGGCGCCGGCTGCAGGGCGAGAACCAGTTGCCCAAGGTCATCGCCGGCGCCACATTCAGAGACGGCATCGAGGTCATCAGCAACGAGCAGACCGCCGCCTGACCACCTCATCACCCAGATTCGGCCATAGCTC
>JBOGMI010000184.1:0-2272 GCA_050746645.1 Bryobacteraceae bacterium
GCCAGACTTGGGCCCCGCACCCTGGACACTGGCAGCCTGCGAGGGGAACGGAAATCTGTCGTTCGTTGCACATCTTCTCCGGGCAACGACCGACTTCCACCGTGCCGGTGTCTCCATACAGACGACCCAGGGCCCCGGCAAAGTCCGTGGGTTGTGCGTGTGAACTGAGCTGACGCGAGGGTACTGGCGCTGCCCCGGTTGGCTCTGCTACAAGATGAGGGATGTCGTCGTCTGGCCTGGCCGTCCGCCCGATCGTTTCTGCTGAACGTGCTCGCTTCGACGAGACGTTGCGGTCAAGGCACTGGCTCGGTGCTGGTCTCGTCGGCGAGGTGATGCGCTATGTCGCCGAGGAGAACGGCGAGTGGGTCGCGCTCGTCGGCTTCGGGTCCGCGGCGCTGTGTGTAGGTCCCCGGGAGGAGCTGGTGTCGTGGTCCGACGCTCAGCGCTACCGGAGGCTCAGGTTCGTCACGAACAACCAGCGGTTCTGCGTGCTCGACGAGCACCGGAGAGCGAACCTCGCCTCGGAGGTACTCGCCAGGACGCTTCATCGGCTGTCGGCAGACTTCGAGGCACGCTGGCGCCATCCGGTGGTGATGGTCGAGACGTTCACCGATCCTGCTCGTCACCTCGGCACCTGCTACAAGGCGTCGAACTTCGCCGCGCTCGGCACCACGTCGGGTTTCGGTCGCAGAGCAGGCCGCTTCGTTCACCACGGGGAAAAGAAGGCGTACTGGCTCCGCACCCTTCGCCGTGACGCGCTTCGCCTGCTCGCCGCTGACTTCGACCCCCCTGCGCTTTCTCGAGGAGGACCTGTGCCCACCGCAGATCTCAACCGTCTCGACCTGCAGAGCCTGCTCGAGGAGCTCTCGCAGGTCCCCGACCCGAGGAGACCGAGAGGCATCCGCCACCAACTCCCACAGATCCTCTGCATCGCGACGCTCGCGACGCTTCGGGGAGCGACCAGCCTGTACGCGATCGGCGAGCTCGCCAACGAGCTGCCCCAAGAAGCGCTCGCCCGTCTCGGTTGTCGGGTCTCGCCTCGAAGCGGCCTCCGGGTCGCGCCGGAGGAGTCGACGATCCGCCGGACGCTTCGCGCGATCGACGCGGACCGCCTCGACGATGTCGTGAACGCCTGGACCAGAACCCAGATCGCCGCCGGGCGCCTCGAAGAGACCGAGACGCCAGAGGTCGACTTCTCGGTGATGGTCGACGACGACGAACGCGACCACGCCGACCACGACGACAGCGACCACGCCGACCACGACGACAGCGTCGAGGACAACGGCGTCGAGGACAACTGCGTCGCTGTTCGCGACGCGGTAGCGCTCGACGGCAAGACGCTGCGTGGTGCCCGCCTCGAAGACGACCGCAAGGTCCACCTGGTGTCGGTCCTGACCCACCGGGAAGGCGCGACGATCGCCCAGCTGAACGTCGATACGAAGACCAATGAAATAACGGCGTTCCAGCCGCTGCTCGAGTCGCTCGACCTCGAGGGCGTCGTCGTCACCGCCGATGCGATGCACACCCAGCGCGAGCACGCCCGGTTCCTCGTCGGACGGGGCGCCCACTACATCTTCGGCCTGAAGGACAACCAGCCGGGCTTGGCTGCTGCAGCCGAGCGGCTCCTCGCCGACAGCCCGGTCGTTCACGAGACCCACAACCGGGGCCACGGGCGCATCGAGCACCGCTACATCTCAGTCGTGGACGTCCCACCCGAGATCGCCGAACACCACGGGTTTGCCTCCGCCGCCCAGTTCATCAAAGTCGACCGCGAACGCTGCGACCTCGGAGACCACCTGGAGTCCAGAGACGTCTCGTACTACGTCACCGACCTCGACGCGAAGAAGGCGTCACCCGGAGAACTCGCGGTCCACATCCGCTGCCACTGGCACATCGAGAACCGCAGCCACTACGTACGCGATCGGACCTTCGACGAAGACCGCTGCCAGGTCCGCGTCGGTGGCGCACCACAAGCGCTGGCGACGCTCCGCAACCTCGCAATCTCGATCCTGCGCCTCGCCGGGTTCAAAAACATCGCCTCCGGGCTTCGCTGGATGGCCTTCGACCACCAACGCAGCTTCGCTCTCCTCGGGCTGTAGCCGAACCTTCCACCACCGCAGTCCCCGCTATTCGCGCTCGTCGCTAACCTCGCGCGCACCGACACGTCTGGCGCGGCAGGTCGGCGCCCTGTGTGCCGTCGAACGTCCGGGGAAAGCCTCAGGGAAGCCTCCCTCCGTTGTTGGAGAACCCGTCAGCCCCCCTACAGCAGCGA
>JBOGMI010000185.1:0-2790 GCA_050746645.1 Bryobacteraceae bacterium
TCGATTTCAAAGAGACGCAGCCGGCGCTGCTGCACGCGGTTTGGAAATTGCTTGGACAACATAAGTCCTGGATCACGACGGCGGTGAAGGGCAAGGATCCGTACAAACTGGAGCCGCTGGATGTAAAACCGCTGCTCGTGATTACGGAGGATTCGGACGCGCAGGCGAAAGTATTTTTCAAGGAAGTCCCCGTGGGTGCGCGTCTGCGTTTGTTCGGATCGGCGCACACAAATATGCCGCATGCGGCAAGCAAACAAGAGCAGAACCACCTGTTAGTCACCTGGCCGCCGAGCAAGTTATTAACTGCACGCCCGACGGATTACCGGCGCTGGTGGAACAACTCCTGGTACGTAGTCGAAGAGGGCGGCGCGCCGAATGCCGGAGCATGGACTGCGGCGGACGACGCGCGGCTGCGAGCGCTGGTCGATTATGCGCACCATCTTGGGTACTGGATCCGCTTCTACACGCTGGACGGCTTCACTCCGGCGGTGGGGCGGGAGAACGGCTGGTTCGCAGGCTACAACTTCGGCTCGCTTTCAGCCGCAAAGAAGCGTTGGAAGGCGGCCATCGACGCGGGCGTAAACTTTATCGCGACAGATCAATACGGCGCGTTGGCTAAGTTCCTGCGGTCACAGAAGTAAGAGTGCGTGCAAGTCGGGGACAGGCAGCTCTGTCCACGCGCAAAAACCGCTTGGGACAGAGTAGCCTGTCCCCTCGGGCTGACTCTACCGTGGGTAAAAACAGCTTTTTCCGGTAAGCGAGGTCAGCGCAGTCCGCAACCGGAACAGCTCGGCCGAGCGCGGATCGACGGCGCAGCGGCGTATATCGAACGCGCTCATCACCTGGTTACTGTTCAGGCCGCCGTAGAAGGAAAATGCGGCGCGGTACCCGGCGCGCTCGAGCGCCTGGCCTGTTTCGGCGGAGAAGCTCGACCGCAGTCCAACCGGATACGCCATCGTCTCTACGCGAATGCCGAGCTGCGAGTCCAAAATTCGTTTGGATTCGAAAGCCTCACTATATTGCTCTTCCGGCGTCAATTTGGAGAGAATCCGGTGGGTGTGCGTGTGCGAAGCGATATCCATTCCACCACGCAGCATGGCGCGAGCTTCGTCCCAGTCCAGAAACAAGCGCTCGGCGCTGTGGCCGGGCCGCTCCAGCTCGCAGGCCTCCGCCAGGAGCTCCAGCAAACGCTCTCCATCCACGTCGGGCTGCTTATACAAAGCGGTGACCTTCCCGGCAAGTAATCCTGGATCGGCCCGCACGTTCTCAAATATCAATTCGTGAGGATACCGCAGCCGCACTGTATCCTTCTTACTGTGCTTGGCGAGATAGGCGATCTCGTCCCACCAGGGCACATACGAACTGCCCACATAGGAACTTACGAGAAAAAAAACAGCGGGTGCGCGATGGGAGCACAGAATGGGGAACGCCAGGTCGAAATTATCGAGATATCCGTCATCGAACGTAATCAAGCCGGCGGCTCCGGTAAGTTTTCTCTTGCCGCCGGCGATTTCGAGCGCTTCTGCAAGGCCAATCAACGGCAGCCGTTTTTTCAAGAACCCAACCTGAGCTTCAAGCTCTGCGGCCGTCGCTGAAAATACTCCCGGATCGTAGAGCGTTGATTGCGGATTGCCGATCCTGTGGTAATTGAAGACGATCAGGACGTTGCGTTTGGGCAAGGCTCCGAGCAGCGCGCCGGCGCCGGAGCGCTCCAGCCTATTCGCGATGGTGTTTTTCCAGCTCATGCCGCTGCCGTCATTTTACGGGACTCCGCTGACTGCTAAAATGGCTGCGCCGTATGGGAGAGATCCGCAAGTTCGAGGAATCACATATTCCCGAAGTTGCCGCGCTCGAATTGAAGATTTTCCATCAGAGCACGGCGCGCCCTCCGGATCGGCTCGTCGCGTATTTCCGCGAAATCTTTTTTCAAAACCCGTGGCGCGAGGAGGATCTGCCATCGTTTGTTTATATCCATAACAGCGAGATTGTCGGATTTCTCGGAGTCATTCCGAGGCGGATGCAGTTTCGAGGCGAACCGATCCGCCTGGCAGTCATCTCGCAGCTCATGGCCGACCGCGATCGTTATCGCGGTTTCGCGGGTCTGGAGCTAATGAAGCGGTCTCTTGCGGGCCCGCAAGATCTCTCCTATACGGACGGCGCGACCGAAGCCGCGTATGCGATCTGGACCGCGGCGGGCGGACGCGTACTGCCGGTTTATGGATTGCGCTGGCGCCGCATTTTGCGCCCGGCGCGCTACTTTCGCAGCACTCTCGGCCGCTCCCAAAACCGGAGCATGAGCCTGTTCGGCTCGCTGCTGTCTCCGCTCTGCGGCCTGGCCGATACTACCCTGGCGCGCTCGCCCTATCGCGCTTTTCAAAAGCCGCAATCGGCGCTGCATGGCGCGCCGGCCGCTGCCGATGAACTGGTCGACTGTATCCAAGAAATCGGCTGGCGCGAAGACTTGCATCCCGCTTACGATCGCGAGTCTTTCCGCTGGTTGATTGAACAGGCAGCTACTGCGACGGCGCAAGGCAGACTGCGGGCCGCTGTCTTGCGCAACGAAAAGGGCCGGTTCGATGGATCGTTTGTTTACTATCTGAAACCGGAAGGCGTATCGAACGTGCTGCAAATTGCTTCGCGCCCGCGGGCGATGGGCCAGGTTATGGCCGCACTGTTTCGGGATGCGTGGGAACAGGGCGCGATCGCCCTTATGGGCCAGGCGCTGCCGAAATATCCGCTGGAATTCGCGCGATCCTATTGCGATTTTCACTACCCCGGTAATGGAGTTAT
>JBOGMI010000186.1:0-2391 GCA_050746645.1 Bryobacteraceae bacterium
CCCGCTCGCGCGGCTATCGCCGCTATTGGGGTTACTACAACCGCCCCTATCCGGGATGCGGCTGTTTATGGATCCTGATCATCCTGTTCATTATTTGGTGGATCTTTGGGTGGGGTTATGGCGGAGGGCGTGGGGGCTGGGCCTGGTGAGAATACGCGGTTCTCGGTCCGCGGCGCTCCGTCCGAGCTGCAAGCGGCACCCCCTGTTTATCTAACGATCGCCTGGGCCGTCTTCGCCGGGCTGGCATATCTGCCGAACTTTGCTCCAAAACGGAGCATCGACCCGCGCGTATGACGCTCTTTTGGGCCTTTATCGGCTCGACGCAGATCACCCCGTGCGCCCAGTGAGAAGAATCGAGTCCTCGCGCTAGCCTGGAGACGGAAACCGCCATGCGCTCGCGATGGATTGCTCTGGTTCTTGGCCTGGCCTTCGCTCAGCTCCTACTGGCGAAGCACAAACGCGAGCAACCGCCGAAACCATTGCCGCTGCCGCCGCAATTGCCGATGGCGCTGGCTGCCCAAACCCGCTCGCTGGAATTCCGCATTTCGCCGCTGCTGGCGAAGGGCGGCCTGGATGCGCAAATTGGGAAAAGCTTGAACGATCTGATTCATCAAACGCGCGGCGAGAGGATTATCAAGCTGCGCGCATTTGTTTCCGGGGCGGGCGACGCTCGCATGGTGAGCCAGAAAGCGAGCAGGATTTTCACCCAGCACAAGCTGCCCCTGCCGGTGGTGAGCATCGTGCAAGTGGGCGCGCTCGGAGGCGGCGCGGCGGAGGTCGTCATCGAGGCTGTGGTGGAGAGCAGGCAGGTTTTCAACCCAAACGGGTTGGCCTTCTTTTCCGGCCAGCGCGCTCCGTCGTTCCAGCAAAGCGTGGAGCGGCTGTCCCGGAGCGTCCGGGCGGTGTCGGTGCCGGCCGGGAACGTTCTGACCTGCACCTGTTTCGTTCCGTCGCTCGCCAACGCCGCTTCCCTGCGCGCAACCTTGGGGCAGGCCTTCCCGGCGTCTCTGATTGCCTTGGTTCAGCCGCTGCGCCAGCCGGACAATAACGAGACGATGTGCGAAGCGGCGGCTCGTCTGAGTGCGCCTCCGCGAAACGGCCCGGTAGAGGTACTCAAGCATCCGCGGGTGTCGCTGGTCAACTCTCCGCAGCTCATCTTCACCGGATTGCAGCTCAGTTTCGGGGCTTATCTGGAGGACGCGCACGAGGCGTTTGCACGGCTGAGGCGGGACGCATCCGCGGTGCAGCCGGTCCAGGGCCCTGTTTCCATGAATATCTTTGCTCTCGACCCTTACGCCGCTTCGGCGCTGCTGCGGGAGGCCACCGCGCCGCGCGCGATCTTTACGGTGCGGACAGTCGAGGGGCTGCCGGCTATCGACGCCTCGGCCGGCATCGAAGCCGTATTTGCGGCAAAGCCCGCCGCGCCGGCTTCGGTGGGGAGATAACCTAGCCGGTAGCTGTTTAGGAACACCCTGTGAGCACTGTTTCGACCAAGCCGGGCTGCCGCTCGTTTTTCGCGCGCGAGGGGATGCTGTCGCGCGCACATCCGGGCTATGAATACCGGCCTGGCCAGCTCGAAATGGCGCGGGCAGTGGAAGCCGCTCTGGCGGAGAAGCGGCATTTGGTCGTCGAAGCCGGAACCGGCACCGGGAAAACGCTGGCGTATCTGGTTCCTTCCATTCTGTCGGGAAAGCGAATCGTGATCTCGACCGGAACCAAGAATCTGCAAGAACAGCTTTATTTCAAAGATCTGCCTTTTTTGGCGCCGCTCTTTGAGCACACACCGCGCGTTTGTTACATGAAGGGCCGGTCGAATTATCTCTGCCGGCAGAAGCTCTACGACTCCGAGCGTGAGCCGGTGCTGGCGGGAGTGCCGGAAGTTCGCGATTACGGTCTTATTCGCGCCTGGGAGAAGACGACCGAGAGCGGCGACCGCAGTGAATTGCGCGAACTCGCCGAAACCAGTTCACTCTGGCCCAAGCTCGACGCCAGAAGCGATGCCTGCGGGGGCCAGAAATGCCAGCAGTTCGAACGCTGCTTCATTACCGCCATGAAACAGCGGGCGCTCGCAAGCGACATCATCATCGTCAATCATCATCTGTTTTTCGCGGATTTGGCGCTGCGGGACCAGGCCTTCGGGCCGATTATTCCCGAGTACGCGGCGGTCATTTTCGACGAAGCGCATGAGATGGAAGACGTGGCCGGTCAGTACTTCGGCACCAGCGTTAGCAATCTGAAAGTTCAAGAGCTAATCAGAGACACAGCCGGCGTTTCTCGGCAAAAGAGGTTCACGACTCCGGAACTGGACCGCGCGCTGATTCACCTGGGAGAGGCCGCGGAATTGTTCTTCGGTCTGTTTCCGCAGGAGGGCCGGGAAGGCTTTCGCGATCG
>JBOGMI010000187.1:0-2246 GCA_050746645.1 Bryobacteraceae bacterium
GCTTCACCCGCCTGCCGGTAGACTTCCAGTTAGTCACGCGGCGCAATTACGAAGAACTGCGCAAACTGCTCGATGGCATTCAAGGTTCGAGAGCTCCGGATTGACGTATATGTCCAGATTGAGGGAAAGTGGCCGCCGCGCGCATCTCTGAAACTTTAGAAATTTCGAAACCGAGCCAGAAGCGTAAGCGACCCCTAATTGGGCTAACCGTCCCGATGCCTCGCTTACGCTCGGAGCTCAGTTTCGGGGATCGCGGCTCGGTAAGCTGTTCAAAGCGCAGTTCTAAGTGCGATAACTGCCATTAATTTGTATGTAGCCTTCGGTTAGATCGCAGGTGAAGAAACGCGCTTCGGCTTTCCCGCGGCGCTTGAGAGCCAGCCGGATCTCGGCCCGATTCTGCTCCAGAAGCCGCTTCAGAGCCGGCTCATCATAACCAGCAGCCAGGCCATTGCGGCAGACAAGCACGTTTTGCAGATAGATATCAGTATCTTCGGGTTTGAAGAAAGCGCCCGAATAACCGGCCGCGGTCAGAATGCGGCCCCAATTGGCGTCGCTGCCGCCGATCGCGGTTTTCACCAGCGGCGAATTGGCGATGGCGCGGGCGATGCGGCGCGCTTCTCCGTTATCTTTAGCGCCGCTCACGCGAACGATAATCAGCTTACGCGCTCCTTCTCCGTCACGGGCGATCTGCTGCGCGAGGTCTTCCATCACCGACGACACCGCGCTCGCAAACAATTCGCGATCCCTGCCGCCCGGCTTGACACCCGAACACCCGCTCGCAAGGAGCGCCACCATATCGTTGGTCGAAGTATCTCCATCTACCGACAGCGAGTTATAACTGCTCTCTGTCGCACGGCGCAAGATCAGCCGCAGGTCTTTCGCACCGATCGCGGCATCAGTCATTACGAAACCGAGCGTCGTCGCCATGTTCGGATGAATCATGCCGGAGCCTTTCGTCATGCCCGCGATGCGAATCGCACCTGATCGCAGACGAACCGTTTCGGTTGTGATCTTGATGCGCGTGTCAGTGGTCAGGATAGCCTGCGCGGCACTTTCAAATGCATCCGGCGAAAGCGCCGCGACCAGTTCCGGAAGCGCATCGACGATAAGTTTGGCATCCATTTCCACGCCGATGACGCCGGTGGATGCCGGAAGCACGAATTCTCTCTTCGTCTTGAGTTTCTTTGCGGCCGCTTTGCAGGTTTCGAGAGCCACGCGATCAGCCGTGCGCGTGGCGCAATTCGCATTTCCGGCGTTGATCAGCAAGGCCGATACTCTGCTGTGCGATTTCTGCAGATGCCGGCGCGCCAGCCGCACCGGCGCCGCCTGCACGACATTTTGCGTAAACACGGCAGCGGCCGGTGCCGGCTGATCCGCCAGGATCAACGCCACATCCGGTTTTTTTTCTTTGCGGATACCGGCATAAGTGGCCGCATATCGAAATCCAAGCGGAAGGTTCACGCTTCACTCTCCGAGTTTTTCATTTTCTGCGATTTGGTAGCCGTTCAAGAACGCTGCGGCGGACATGCGCTTCTTGCCCGCGGGTTGCACTTCGAGCAACTCCAAAGCCGTGCCCTCGCCGCAGCCGGCGAGCAGCCGGTGCTTATCTCGCCGGAGCATGCCGGGGGCAATGCCAGTGCTGCCTGCGGGCGTTGCGGCTGTGATCGACAACTGCTGGCGGCGAAATCGCGTATAGGCGCCGGGCCAGGGCGAAAAGCCGCGCAGGCGGTTATCAATTTCCCTAGCCGTGCGCCGCCAGTCGATGGCGCCGTCTTGTTTTTTCAAAATAGGCGCGTAGGTGGCTTGTGCGTTGTCCTGTTTTTCCCAATGCGCCATACCTTGCGCGATGCGATCCATGGCTTCGATGAGAAGTTCGGCACCGAGCGGCGCGAGGCGAGCCGACAATTCCGGAGCGGTCTCGCCGGCGCGAATCGCCAGACTGCGCTTCAGGAGCATATCCCCGGTGTCGAGTCCGACATCGATCTGCATAATGGTGACGCCGGTTTCCAGCTCGCCGTTGGCGGTGGCCCATTGAATGGGAGCAGCGCCGCGATAGCGCGGCAGCAGCGAAGCATGAACATTGAGAATTCCGCGCGGAGGCAAATCGATCAGCGCCTGGGGAATGATCTGCCCGTAACCCACCACCACCATAATCTCAGGAGCGAGATTGCGCAAGTTTTCCATTGGCTCGGGGCGGCGGATGCGCTCGGGTTGATAAACCGGAATACCGAGGCGGCGCGCGGCGG
>JBOGMI010000188.1:0-3309 GCA_050746645.1 Bryobacteraceae bacterium
ACTCCACCGCTCGGCGCCTCGGTGCTCCCCGGCATTACGCGCGATACCATCATCAAAATCGCCGCGCAACTGAGCATCGAAGTGACCGAAACGCTCGTACCTCGCGAGATGCTCTACATCGCCGACGAAGTTTTCTTTTCTGGTACCGCCGCCGAAGTTACGCCCATCCGTTCGGTCGACCGTATCCAGGTTGGCAGCGGCCGCTGCGGCCCCATCACGCAAAAAATTCAAGCGCGCTTTTTCGAAATGATCAACGGCCGCCTTCCGGACGAGTGGGGCTGGCTCACGCCGGTTGCGGGCGTTGCGGTTACCGAACCCGTGAGTGCGTAATTGAGACTCCAGCGCGAGAGCGATCCCGACAGTTTACTCCCCCGAGATTGTCTGCCGGTTTCGCGCTCGCGCTGGATCTACACAATTAGTAGCCGAATTCCGGCCGCCATGCTACCTTTTTTCCCCATGCAGAACCTCTTTTCAACACCTTTCATTTCGCGCCGTTCCAATCGCTTGGACGCCTTGCACTGTGCGGAACTTGTGAATAACACGAGGATCATCGAAAATGCCGGAATCTAGTAGCCTGATTGGGATCAAACCGGGCACCTCCGCGGCCTTTCGGGTGGACTACGGAGCCGTCATCGAACACGTTGATGAACTGATCCATCCTCCCGCCACGTCGGATTTCCTCGCGCCCGGCTTCATCGACGTTCAAGTGAACGGCTTCGCGGGCGTCGATTACAACAATCCGGAATCGCGTTCCTCTGACATCGCGCGTTCCATCCGCCAAATGTTCGCTGCCGGGGTCACCCGCTTTTTCGCCACCGTGATTACGGGATCGGAAGAGCGCATCATGGGCAGCCTCCGCAACCTCCGCGCCGCGAAAGAAGAATTTCTGCGCAACGGCCTGCCCGAAGGCGATGCGCTCGAAGCCTTCCATGTCGAAGGACCGCATATTTCTCCCACCGAAGGCCCGCGCGGCGCGCATCCTATACAGCACGTCCGCCCGCCGGACATCGAAGAGTTCAAGCGCTGGCAGGAGGCAGCCGATGGCGGCATTCGCCTGGTGACGCTCTCGCCCGAATGGGAAAACGCGCCCCAATATATCCAGGCCCTCGTGCGCTCGGGTGTGGTCGCCAGCATTGGCCACACTAAAGCCACCGGCCCCCAGATTCGCGCCGCGGTGGAGGCGGGCGCAACCATGTCCACGCATCTCGGAAACGCCGCGCTCTCGGAAATGCCCAAAACCGATAATTGCCTCTGGGACCAACTCGCAGAAGACCGCCTCACGGCAAGCTTCATCGTGGACGGCATCCACATCCCGCCTGCGTTCTTTCGTGCCGCGGTCCGGGCCAAAGGCCTCGAGCGCTCCGTGCTCATCACCGATGCCGTCATGCCCGCCATGTGTCTGCCGGGCCCATACCGATTGGGCGAAGTGGACGTGGAACTCCGCGGGAATGGCAGCGTCGTGCTGCGCGGCGGCACGCGGCTCGCAGGCTCGGCACTGCGCATGGATCGCGCAATAGCAAATGCAGTCCGCCTCGGCGGCATTTCGCTCAGCGAAGCGCTCGCCATGGCCACCGTACACCCGGCGCGTGCAGCGCGCATCGCCGGCCGCCGCCGCGGGCTGAACCCTGGTGAAAAAGCGGATTTGGTCCGCTTCCGCTGGGACGAAGCATCTTCCACCTTTACTGTGCTCGAAACCATTGTCGCCGGCAAATCGGTCTACAACGCGTGATGCCGCAACAGCGCGGAGCGACACTGGTTATAGCATCACCAACCTCAAATTTGGAGAACATTATGGCAACAGCAGCAAAACCCACGGGATTTACACTACCCCCACTTCCCTACCCCTCGGACGCCTTGGAGCCGAACATCGACAAAATGACCATGGAGATCCATCACGATAAGCACCATGGCGGGTACGTCAACAATCTAAACAAGGCGCTCGAATCGGCGCCCAATCTATCCGGCAAATCTCTGGAGGATCTGCTCGGCAACAATCTCGCCGCCATCCCGGAGAACATCAAGACCGCTGTGCGCAACAACGCCGGCGGCCATGCCAACCACAGTCTGTTCTGGAAAATTATGAAGCCGAACGGAGGTGGCGCCCCCACGGGCGAAATCGAAAGCGTTATCAAATCAAACTTCGGCGGCGTCGACGCCTTCAAAGAAAAGTTCGGCGCCGCTGCTTCTACCCGTTTCGGCTCCGGCTGGGCCTGGCTGGTCCAAGGCAACGGCAAGTTCGAGATCATCTCCACCGCCAATCAGGACAGCCCGTTAATGGACGGGAAAAAACCCATCATTGGCCTGGATGTGTGGGAACACTCCTATTACCTGAAGTATCAAAACCGCCGCGCCGACTACATCAAGGCCTGGTGGAACGTCGTGAACTGGGACGAAATCAATAGACAGCTAAAGTAAGCGCTGCCTGCTGGGCCGGCATTCCGTTGGCCCTGCGACGAAACGGCAATACCGTCACCACTCTCGAAACCGAGCCGGAAGCGTAAGCGACCCCTGCCCTTGCTTACCGAGAGCATTCGCGGTATCATTGCTCTCGGTAAACGAGGACATGAGCAAACCTTCCGATCTCGTCCAGGGGACGCTTGATCTCCTGCTGCTGAAAATTCTTGCGCTGGAGCCGTTGCACGGCTGGGCTGTCAGCCAGCGTCTCAAACAAGTCTCGGGCGATATTTTGCAGGTAAGCGACGGCTCGCTTTACCCTGCCCTGCACAAGCTGGAGCAAGAGGGCTGGATCAAGGCGGAATGGAAAACGAGTGAGCTGGGACGTCGGGCTAAATTCTACTCGCTGACACGGCTGGGCCGCCGCCAGCTTGAAAAAGAAGCCGCCAATTGGGAGCGCCTCGCGAACGCCATTACGTCGGTGGTGCGTTTGAAGGAGGCCTGAGATGCGGCTGGAGCACTGGTTTTACATGATTCCACTCCGCTTGCGTTCGCTCGTCCGCCTCAAGCAGGTTGAGCAGGAACTGGACGACGAGCTTCAGTTTCATCTCGCGCAGCGGATCGAGCAGGAGATCGCGGCCGGTAAAACGCCGGAGGAGGCCCGCTATGCCGCGCTCCGCGCCATGCACAGCATCGAGCAACAAAAAGAACGCTGCCGCGACACGCGGCGCGTTGCTTGGATTGAAGAGTTCTTTCGGGATCTCCGTTATGCAATCCGCCACCTGACGAAATCGCCCGGCTTCGCGGCCGTGGCGATCCTATCGCTCGCCCTTGGGATCGGAGCGAACACCGCGATTTTCAGTCTGATCAACGCCGTCATGCTCCGCGATTTGCCGGTGAAAGATCCCGGACAGC
>JBOGMI010000189.1:0-1956 GCA_050746645.1 Bryobacteraceae bacterium
ACCAAATCGATCCCGCTCAAACCGAATCCCATGGGAACTTTTTACGGAACCTCCAGGAATGGTGATGGAGTAGAACCAGGATAAGGCGTCAACAGCGGAGGCATCGCGTCGGCGTAAAGCAGCCAGCATCTCCGGTGCGGATAATAATCGCGAAGCTTCTTGTCTTCGGCTCTGCCCAGGTCGCGGGCCCACACCACGTGCGCGGTGTCGATCTCGGCTCGGTTGTAGACCCATTCGTGCTGGAAAACGTGATGCGGCGAGTAGTGGACGAACACAAGCTGTCTCTCAGGCATCTTAGCCAGGCGCTGGTAGATCGCGCGGCGGTAATTCGGCCGTGAATTGGCATTATCGACGGCATATAGGGTGTACCGGAAAGCGAACATGGCGATACATAAAGCAATCAGCACCGCCGCAGCTTGCCTTCCAGCTCCATGGCCGCGAATCTTGAACTGGCTGAGCCGCTCCAGCCCAACTACGCTCGCCAGGATAAATAAGCACACCTCCGCTCCCGCGTAGCGCGGATAGAAATACGGGAACAGATTCGTCCCCAAGGCAAACAAGACGAAGGTAAGGACAAGCCAGCCATAACGATAACTGCGAATGGTAGCTAGAAAAATGACGAATGCGATGTACAACGGGACCAGAAAGAAAGAACGATAGAAGCGAACTCGGGACACCAGCCTGACGAAAAACTTACTCGGCGTATCCGTGCCTTTTCCGTGATAAGAGCGCTGCGAGATATATTCGAGCCGCTGTTCGCGGGTAAGCGGCAGGTGCGGCGTCGGATTCGGCAGAATCGTCAGCGACATCGGCACGCCATATTGGTACTGGCTGAGCTGATAGGGCAGGGTAGTCCAACGTCCGGTCACCTCTTTGTTCTGGATCAGCGTGACGGCGATCGCCGGCAGCACGGCCAACACCACCACCGGAGCCACGCGCAGCATCCGAACGGATTGCATGCGGCTGCGCAGCTCTGGCAGGAAAAACAGAATCACGCTCAGCAGCAAAAAGATCGATTCGTAGGGCCGTGTCAACAGATGAATGCCGAGACCGGCTCCAAGCAAAATGGCATCGCGCTTACGCGCCCGTTCGCGCAGCCGCGGCAAAGCGCCGAACACCAGGCATCCCGCGAAGGCAGGCACCGCGCCGCCCCAGTAGCTGTTCATCCATCCGCTCAACGGGCCGAATTCGAAGACGGCAAACAGCCCGCCCAGCAGCGCCCACTCGGGCGCCACCCAGCCCCGCAACATCCAATACACGAAGGCGCATAGGGCGGCTACCGAGAGAATCACTCCGGCCCAGGGAAGGCCGAAAATCGTCCAGCCGATCGCTAGCGCCAAACCCTGGCCGATCGGATAAATCGAACTGTAAGACGGCTGCTGAATGACGAAGAAAGTTTCGAAGAACTGGTGGAGCGCATGGGGCGGATTCGCCAAGCGGAAATGGCGCAGCGTATCGGCTACGAGCAGATGGCTGAATTCGTCATAAATGCGCGGCGTGGGCGCCGCATGATGCGCCAGCAGTGCCAGCCGCAGCACGACCGGCAGCGCCGCGAGCGCGAGCATCGAGGCAACGGTCCGCCGACTGAGGGCACGCGCCAGGCGTTCGCATCTCTTCTGGAAACGCAGCGCGGCAATAAGGACCGCGACCAGCGCCAATTCCGCCAGATCGGTAATTCCGAAACCCAGCGTATTGTCCGGAGACAGAAACGAATGGCCTGACTGAAAAAACTGCAAGGGGCTTCTTCGATACTAAAACGTGCGCAGGAAGAGGCTAGGCACCGGCAATGAGCCGCGTGTACGAGGCGTGGCTGCCGATCCAGAACCATACAACCTAAATCCGGCAGTTAGCCGATCCAAGCAGGCGCAGATTCCGGCCCGGAGGGGCATTTTCTAGCCAATCGCGGAAGATGAAGCGAAGTACGGCGCGCCAGCGTTCAGTTTGGGATAACTGCTC
>JBOGMI010000190.1:0-1659 GCA_050746645.1 Bryobacteraceae bacterium
CCTCTCCCGCCCGCCGTGAAGCCGCCGGTCACGAGCGGCCCCTGCGCCGTTGCAAACACCTGGCCGTTGATGCCGCGCAGCGTGGTCAGGACAAGCAGGCCGCCCTGCAAACTGCGCGCGTCGCCGATCGCTCCCGCCGTGATGTCGATCTGCGTACCCGGCTGCGCGAACGGAGGCAAGGTGGCCGTGACCATCACCGCAGCCGTGTTTCGCACCATGATCAGGCGGGGTGAAATGCTGACTCCCATGCGTTGCAGCATGTTGGTGAGGCTCTGCGCCGAGAAAAAAGTCTGCTGGCTGTCGCCGGTGCCGCTCAGCCCCACCACCAATCCGTAGCCCACCAACTGATTGGGCCGCACGCCCTCGATCGAAACCAGATCCTTGAGCCGCACCTGCTGCCCTTTGGCCGGCACCGGGCCGGCCGCAGCCAGCCAGAGGAGCGCGGCCAGGAATGCCAACCGCCAAAATGATCTTTCCATTCGTTTCCTCGCTAGAACGGCAACAATCCGAGCAACAGCCGGTACAGGAAATTCGGCCGGTGAATCGCGTCGTGGACCACCCCTCTGCCATTGATCGTCAGCTCCATGTCGGCCACGTTGTCGGAAAGCACCGTATTCGCGTTGGAGAGATCGGCCTGGCGTACCACGCCCCGCAAGCTGATGGTTTGTTTTTCGGAGTTGACCAGGACGGTTTTGGTACCCTCTATCACCAGATCGCCGTTCGGCAGCACGTCGGCGACGCGGGCGGTCAGCGTGGCGGTCAGCGTTGTCTGGCGGGAAGTGGTGCCTTCGCCGTCAAGCGAGCGGCTGGAATTCAGACTCACCAGATTGGCAAGTTTGCTGGCCGCCGGCAGCGGCTTCAGCAGCGAATTGATCGAGGCGTTGGCGCCCGAATCGCGCGACGTTTTCGTCTGGCCGGTCGAGATCGCCGAAGCTTGCTCATCGACGACCACCGTCACCAGATCGTCCACACGGCGGGCGCGCACATCCGCCGCCAGATCGGCAAACACGGCGTCGGGAGTATAGAGGGAACCGGGACTCAGCGGCTGCGCCTCGGCGGCGCGGCGATGCGCTTCCTGAATGTACTGGTCGAGAGGCGAAAGGTGCGATTTCGCCTTGTGGTTGGTCTTCTTGGCGCAAAGGATCGCAGCCGCCAACAGAAAAACGACAAGAAATCTCTTCATGGTTTACCGCTTTCTCCCACCAGACCCGCGGGCGCGCGCGGGATCACCAGGACCTGATCCCGGTCTTGCACCACGGCCTGAAATTTTTTGCCGCTTTCCTGGTTACGCACCAAAATCGTCGCTCCGCGGGCGCCGCTTTGCTCGGCGATTCCCGCGGCTTCGATACGCGCGGCCGGCAGACGCACCAAAACCGCGACGGTATCGCCGCGCTCGACTTCGTCCGGCGGCTTCAGCAAACGCTCGGTGAGCATGGTGCCGGCCGCGATTGGGAAACGGGGAATCATGCCTGCCGCATCGGCGACATCGGTAAACGGGGCGCCGCGAGTGGGCGGACCATCGTATGGTTCCAAGCGAAGTTGCGCGGCGCGGATGCGGACGCCGGGCTGCAGCGCCTGGTTTGCCATCACACGATTCTCATGCACGCGGACCAAAACGCGCGCCCAGAGCGGGAATCGGCGTCCTGGAGCATAGACCAC
>JBOGMI010000191.1:0-7675 GCA_050746645.1 Bryobacteraceae bacterium
CCGCGCGGTCTCGGGTGTCGCCTAGCGAGATGGCGCGGCGCTCGCAGCCGGTCCAGACTTCGAGTTCTTCGCCGTTCGGGGCGACATGCACGGTGAAGCTGCGTGCGCCGAGCAGAACGGAAAACACGCCGGGCATGACTTCGACCACGGAAGCCGAGGCGGCGACGGCGCTGACGCCGGTTAGCGTATAGCTGCGATTTGTGCCGCTCGGGCGAAGATCGAGCGTATACGCCTCTTGGTCCACGTCCACACGAAACTTCAATGCAGCAGACCTGCCCGGGATTGGAGCCGCCACGCGCTCCCGTCCGCTCCCGGCCCAGAGGGCGCCCCGTCGCGGCTCGGTTGGGATCTCGCATTCGCGGCAGCCAGGATCGAGGCGGTCAGCGCATCGGGATCGGGTTGCCTGGGCGGGATACGGCGCATAAATTCGGAGAGAAAGCCGGTGTCGAGATCGCCGGCGAGGAAACGTTCGTCGGACATGAGTTTCTCAAACAGAGAGAGGTTGGTCGTGACGCCGAGAACTCTGTATTCGGAGACGGCGCGGCGCATGCGGCGAATGGCGGCGCCTCGCGTCTCGCCCCAGACCGAAAGTTTGGCCAAAAGCGGATCGTATTCGAGCGGCACCGTCCAGCCGGGATAAACGCCCGCATCGACGCGCACGCCGGGGCCGGAGGGCTCGGCATAGCCCAAAATGCGGCCCGGGCTGGGGAAAAAATCGTGCTCCGGATCTTCCGCATAGACGCGGCACTCGATAGCCGACCCGCGCCATTCGACATCTCCCTGACGCAGCGTGAGCGGTTCCCCGGCCGCGATGCGAATCTGCCATTCGACCAGATCGATGCCTGTGACCCATTCGGTCACCGGATGCTCTACCTGGAGCCGCGTGTTCATTTCGAGGAAATAGAACGCGCCGCTTTGATCGGCAAGAAATTCGAGCGTGCCGGCGTTGGAATAATGGGCCGCGCGAGCAATCTTGAGCGCGGCTTCCCCGATTTGAGCGCGCAATCCGGGCCGTTTCAGGACCAGCGGCGAAGGACATTCTTCGACTACTTTTTGGTGCCGCCGTTGCAGCGAGCATTCGCGCTCGCCGAGATGGATCAGATGCCCGTGTTCATCGCCGAGCACCTGAACTTCGATATGCCGCGGCCGTTCGATCAATTTTTCGACGTAGACCTCGCCGCTTCCGAAGGCGCGTTCGGCTTCGCTCGAAGCCGCTTCCATGGCGGACTGCAATTCACGCTCGCGATCCACGCGGCGCATGCCCTTCCCGCCTCCTCCGGCAGCAGCCTTTAAAAGAACCGGGTAGCCGATGCGGGCCGCGGCGGTTCGCACGTCTTCGCCCGGTTTCGTTCCGGGGACTACCGGCGCGCCGGCAGCAACAGCTAGCCTGCGGGCGGCGGTCTTCGATCCCATCTGCTCGATAGCTTGCCAGGATGGCCCGATAAACTTGACCCCGGCTTCGCTGCAGGATTTCGCGAACGCGGCATTCTCGCTCAAGAAGCCATAGCCGGGATGAATCGCTTCTGCGCCGGTGCCGAGCGCAGCTTCGACTATGCGATTGGCAGCCAGATAGCTCTCCAACGATGGCGCAGGACCAACGCAGACGGCCTCGTCCGCCATTTGCACGTGCAGAGCGCCGCGATCCACTTCGGAGAACACGGCGATGCTGCGAATATTCATCTCGCGCAGCGCGCGCACGATGCGAACAGCGATTTCACCGCGATTGGCGACCAGAATCTTGCGAAACATCCTTTGATTTATCTCAATCGTATTCCACTGAAACCAGAAACAGGCCGCTCGCCGGCGCCGACGGGCCGGGCTTGCAGCCCGACGCCGATTCTAGGCGGCGGAGGAGATCTTCAGAATACAAATTTCCCTTACCGATTTCGAGCAGCGAGCCCACCATGTTCCGCACCATGTGCTTGAGAAAACCCGAGCCGGTCACCGAATAGAGAAGCATGGTCTCCCGGCGTGCCAGGGCGGAGCGGAAGATCGTGCGCACTTTGGAGCGGCCGACGGCGTCTTTCTCGTCGGAAGCGGCGAAGCCGGTGAAATCGTGCTCGCCTTCGAACAGCGGCGCTGCGGCGATCATGGCCGCTTCGTCGAGCCGATATGGGTGGTGATACACAAAGCGGCGGTCGAAAGGCGGGCAGACTTCTTCGCGAAAGATGCGGTATTCGTACGTCTTGCGGCGCGCGTCGAAGCGCGGATGAAAGGCGGGATCGACCTCGCACACGCGGCTAATCCGAATGCAGGGCGGCAGCAGCCGATTCACGGCACGGCGGAAATTGTCCACCGGAATGGGATTCTCCAGCGTCACCGCGGCAACCTGGGCCAAAGCGTGCACGCCGGCATCGGTCCGGCCCGAAGCGGCCACGTGCACTGGCCGCTTCTCAATCGTGGCGATCGCCTGTTCGAGCGTGCCTTGAATAGTCGGTAATCCGGGCTGGACCTGCCACCCGTTGTAATCCGTGCCCTCGTAAGCAACCTCCAAGCGAAGTCTTCTCACTAGAGGAGAGCTTATCCCGAACCCGGAACAGCCGAATCCCAAAAGCGGACAAAAAGCCGGGCCGGGTAACCTTGCGGACGCGGCCATCGCATTTGTATACAGCGATTTAGCATGGCGCTGCAAGTTGGACCCAAGCGTGCCCTAACTTCGCCTTTCGACACACGGGAGTATGCCGCTTGCTGCGCTACGATGAGAGATCGCGTGAAGAAACAGGGAACCTGGTACGTGTGGTTCGCGTTGTGATTGGCATCGGGCCCTGTTTGGCTAAACGTGTTCGGCTGGCCGCGCGATTGCATCCGGCCGGGGTCGATGCAATTCGAAACGGACTTCGATGAAATTCTTAAAAATACCTTGTTCACTGTTGTGCGCGCTGTCGATGCTCGCGACCACCGGCTTCAGTCAAAGCGCCGTGCGTGTCGAGCCGCCCAAAGGCGGTCTGGGCTGGCTGACGCGGCCTTACCAGAAAACTTATATTCCGTCGGCTAACCTGAACAACTCCAGCCGCCTGGCTTCGCTGATCCGCGCCGGCCACCTGTACCTGACGGCGCAAGACGTTATCGCGCTGGCGCTCGAGAACAATCTCGACATCGAAATCCAGCGTTACGGTCCGCTGCTGGCGGAAGAGAATACGAAGCGCGCCGAAGGCGGCGGGCCGCTGCGCAGCGGTGTGGGTGTGCCGGTTGCCGCCGGGCCGCAGAGCGTAAGCCTGACCGGCGTCAATCTGACGGCGGCAACCGCGGTGAGCAGTACATCGACTACCAGTAGCGGCGTCCTGACCTATATCGGACCCACCATTCCCAGCTTCGATCCGCAGCTTTCCTTCTACGCCGATTTCGGCCACCGCACGGTTCCCCAGAGCAATACATTTCTCACCGGCACCACCGCGCTCATCACCGATTCGCGGACCTACCAGGCCCAGTATTCACAAAATTTCGATTGGGGCATGATGGCGCAACTCTCTTACACAAGCCAGCATTTGAGCGTGAACAGTCCTAACTCCTTCCTCGATCCTTACAACTCGGGCGGGCTCGAGCTGTATATCACACAGAGCCTGCTGAACGGTTTCGGCCGTGCGGTAAACGACCGCGAGATCAACATCGGCAAGAACCAGCAAAAAGTCGCTATGCTGCAATTCAAGCAGCAGGTCATTACGACTGTGTCGGCGGTTCTGAATCTCTATTGGGACCTGGTGAGTTTCGAGGAAAACGTCCGCGCGAAAAAAGATGAACTGAAGACGGCGCAGCAGTTGTACAACGACAATAAACGGCAAGTGCAGATCGGAACCATGGCGCCGATTGAAGTAACTCGCGCCGAAGCTCAGGTGTATACGGCGCAGCAGGATCTGCTGGTGGCCCAGACGAATCTCTCGCAGCAGGAAGTGGTACTGAAGAACGCTCTCAGCAAGAACGGCATCATGAGTCCGCTGCTCAAGAATGTAGAGATCGTTCCGCTAGACCAGTTTTCGATTCCGAAAGAAACTCACATGAAGCCGTTGAACGAATTGGTCGACGAAGCGCTGGCGCGGCGGGTGGAGATCGCCCAAGACAAGATCAATCTGGACAGCCTCAAGATCAATCTCAAGGGAGTGAAGAGCGGGCTCCGGCCAAGCTTACAAGCATTCGTCGACCTGACCAACAACGCTCTGAGCGGCGCGTCGAATCCCGCCAACGCAGCTACCGGCATTAGCGCCGATCCATTTCTGGTGGGCGGCTATGGAAACTTTCTGGGCCAGATTTTCCGCCGCAATTATCCGAACTACTCGGCGGGCTTTTCGCTGAGCATCCCGCTGCGCAACCGCGCCGCGCAGGCCGATTACGCCCTCAGCGTGCTTCAGCTGCGCCAGACCCAGCTTCAATTGCAAGCAGCGGTGAACCAGGTACGCGTAGGCGTGAGCAACGCGGTGGTGGGCGTACAGCAGGCGCGCGCGCAATACGACGCCGCGGTAAAAGCGCGCATTTTGCAGCAGCAGACGCTGAATGCGGATAAGAAGCGCTTCAATTTGGGCGCAGGCACCGTTTTCCAGGTGGTCCAGGACCAGCAAACTCTGGCTGCGGCGCAGACCTCAGAAATAGAAGCTCTGGCCAACTACACGCACGCGCAGATCGCCTTCCAGCAGGCGATTGGCACCACGCTCGAGGTGAATCACGTTTCCATGCACGATGCGCTGACCGGACACGTTTCGCGCCCATCGGTTTTGCCGGCGGTGTTGCCGAAGGAGGCGCAATGAGACCCTCCCGTGGCGCACGCACTCTTGCGTGCAGCGTCGAGACTCATCTCGACGCCGCGCTTTTCCGCGTTTGCTGCAACGCCGCTGCCTTGTGGGGCAGGTTGGCAACCTGCGGCGGATTGCCAATCCGCCCATCCCGCCGCACTTCGGAACCGCGCACGATAGTAAGCGGCTTGCGCTTGGTTAAGCAAGCTCTGGCTCTACTCCTCTGCTGCTTCCTTGCCGCGCCGCTCACCTGGGCGCAGCACGAGCAAGCTATCGCTCCCAACCGGCCAAAGGTGCCCATTTTTTTGCGCCCCTATCAGGCCGTCAGCTTGCCGCCCATTCGTTTGGCTAACAGCAATCGGCTCGATTCGCTGATCCGGGCGGGGAAGCTCTATCTCACTGCACAGGACGCGATCGCTCTTGCCATCGAGAACAACATCAATATCGAAGTCGCCCGCTATACCCCGATCATCGATCGATGGAATGTGGAACTGTATCATGCGGGCGGCAACTTGCCCGGCGTTCCCGCAGGTTCGGCGCAAGTGGGCGCCGTTGCAGCCGGCCAGGGCGTGCAAGGCAGCGAGTCGGCTGCGGGCCTTAGCGGCGCCGGCGGAGTGCAGCGCGGCGCCGCCGCAAACGCCACCGTCACGCAAATCGGCCCCGTCACGCCGGTCCTCGATCCGGTGTTTCAGCAGTCCGTGGACTTCTCGCATCTCTCCAACCCAAGAGCCAACTACACTAATACAGGCGTTTACAACCTGGTTTCCCATTCACGCGTTTACGACAGCTCGATTGGCCAGGGTTGGTTGTTAGGCGGTCAGGCTAGCCTCAGCTTCGACGAGTCTTACCTCAAGGAAAACGCAGCGACGAACTTTCTGAATCCCTCGGTCTCGCCGGTGCTATCGCTCTCCTTGAATCAGAACCTGTTGCAGGGGTTCGGTGTTGCCTTGAACGCACGCAACATCACCATAAACGAGCGAAATTTGGAGATGGCTCCAGACCAGTTTAAGAGCACAATTATCCCCATCATCGCGAATGTGTTGGATCTCTATTACGGACTGGTGGCCGATTACGAAGACGTGCGAGCCAAGCAAACCGCGCTGAAAGTGGCGCAGGATTTCTACGCGAATAACAAGAAGCAGGTGCAGATCGGAACCCTGGCGCCGCTCGACGTGACGACCGCCGAAGCGCAGGTGGCCTCGAGCCAGGAGGCGCTGGTGGTCGCGCAAACCACGCTGAAGCAGCAGGAAAACCAGCTCAAGGATGCGATCAGCCGGACAGGACTGGCGGATCCCGAACTGGCGGCGGCCGAAATCATCCCGCTCGATACCATCCATGTTCCAAAAACCGACCATTTGCCTCCGCTGAACCAATTGGTCGCGACGGCCATGGCCAACCGCAGCGATATCATTCTCCAGAAAGTCGGCGTCGAGAATGCAAAGACCTCCGCGCTCGGAACGGCCAATGGCGTACTACCCCAACTGGTTGCTATTGCAAACGCCAGCAACCAGGGTCTGGCGGGCGTTCCGGTCACCACGACGTTTCAGGGTCACACGTTTACCGCGGAGCCCTATTTCGTTGGAGGGCTGGGAAAAGCCACTGCCCAGGTCTTTCGCCGCGATTTCCCCAGCCAAAGCGGAGGAGCTTTTTACCACGAAGCGCTACGCAACCGGACCGCACAGGCCGATTACGCCATCGACCAGCTCGGGTTGCGTCAGACCGAGCTCCAGTATCACGAGGCCGTGAACGGGGTAGCGGTTGCTGTTTCCAACCAGGTCATCGCGTTGCGGCAGGCGCGGGCGCAATACGAAGCCGCGGTACACAACCGCATCCTGGATCAGCAACTGCTCACTGCCGAGCAGAAGAAGTTTGCGCTCGGCGCTTCCACGCCCTACCTCGTGGTCACCCAGGAGAGCACTTTGGCCACAGCGCAATCGACCGAAATCGCCGCCGAAGTTGCTTACAGCAACGCCACTGTCGCTTTCAGCCAGACGCTGGGCACTACGCTGCAGGACAACAATGTGAGCCTCGACGCTGCGCTTTCGGGAAAAATTCCGCGCAAGTCTTCATTGCCCAATCCGCTACCGCCGGCGAAGTAGGACAGAGTGGGGTCAGCCTTTCAAGGCTGCCCGCGCCCTTTCCAGGGCGCGCTGGCTTTTCGACGCGCGCTGTCGCCGCAGTGTGACAGAGTCGGAAACGCGCCGCCTGGAAAGGCGGCTGCAGGCGCAAAGCCTGACCCCACGGTCGGTCCCACCGATCAGCGTCGCTGCTCAGTACGGCAAGATCCAGCGCAGGGGAATGTGCTTTTCGATCTGTGAAAAATCGCCGCGGTTGCCCGTGACAAGAACAGCTCCCGATCTTGCAGCCGATACCGCGATCAGAACATCATTTACAATTTGACGGCGATGTGCGGTGCCCATTCCCTCTTGGGCTAATGCCGCCAGCACGCGTCCGGCTTCCCGAAACGATCCGTGATCCGGAGTGATCACGCGGCCCGCTTTTTCAAAAGGTTTGAGAAAACTCTCCAGGGTCTTGGCCTGGCGTGGAGTGCGGCAGCCGGCAAAGAGTTCAAGGGCGACCACGGAGCTCATAAGGAGAAACGGCCGGCGTGCTCGTAATTCAAATTCCTCTCTTTGGAGTGGGTTGCGGAAGAAGCCGATCCAGACGTTCGTATCGAGCAGCACCTTCATCGTTGTGCGGAAACCGGAGGGTCGGGGAATACAGTCTCAATCTCGGCCAATACAGAGCCATGCTTCCGGAATGCCTTATCGATTTCATCGCGGACCACAATTTCCCTAAGCGCCCGAGTGACGGTTTCAGTCTCTGTGCGCGCTCCGCAGATTTTTGCTGCCCGCCGGACAAGCGCCGGATCGATCAGCCAAGTCTTCTTTACCGCTCGCATACGTATCATTTTATCAAATATCCGTATGCTTGTCTTGTGCGCTTCCCACATG
>JBOGMI010000192.1:0-4283 GCA_050746645.1 Bryobacteraceae bacterium
AGGTAAGCCAGAGCGATCTGCGATGCCTCTGCGATCCAGCCCATGAGCGGCGTGAGCACGGCTCCTCCAACAATCGCCATAACGATCAGCGAGCCGCCGATTTTCGTGTTACGGCCAAGCCCGTCAATCCCGAGCGCGAAGATCGTCGGATACATCACCGACATGAAGAAGCTGGTCAGGAAAATCGCCCAAAGCCCAATCCAGCCCGGGAAGAGCACTCCTATCGCAACCAGGACGACGTTTACGACGCCATAAAGAGCCATCAGTGAGTGCGGTTTTACATACCGCATGATTGCGGAGGAAGCGAAGCGGCCCACGGCAAAGGCGACCAGCGTTCCCGTCAGGAGATAGCCGGCCATCTTCTCATGTTGATTGGTCGATCTCTCCACGTAATAGATGAAATAGCTCCAGGTGCCGACCTGAGCGCCAACGTAGAGGAACTGAGCGACGACGGCCAGTAGGAAAGAGGGATACTTCAGCAACTCCCGGTAGCTGCCGCGATCTTTGCCCAACATTTCTTCCTCGCCGGCGACTTTGGGGAACTTTGTGAGCGCAATCAGGATCGCCCAGCCGATCGTTACCGCGCCGAGCACCATATAAGGAGCAACCACGCGCATGGTTTCATGCCGCATGAAGGCTGCATAGGTGTGTGCCGCCTGCATGGCGGCTATCCGAGCGTGACTGAGCTCGACGCCCGAAAAGATGAATACCGTTCCGACCAGCACGCCAGCGATGGAACCCAGCGGATTGAACGCCTGCGAGAAATTCAGCCGCTGTGCGGCGGTCGCGGGATGTCCCATCTGCGCGACGAATGGATTGGAGGCAGTTTCCAGGAACGACAACCCGCTCGCAATCACAAACAGAGCGGCGAGAAAAAAACCGTATTGTCCGGCAAGCGCGGCGGGCCAGAACAGAAATGAGCCGATCCCGAAAAGCAGCAGCCCCGTGATAAACCCGGATTTATATCCGAATCTGCGCATCAACAGCGCCGCGGGCGCCGCCAGCACGAAGTAGCCCAGATAAAAGGCCGATTGAACGAATCCTGCCTGCAGCCGCGAGATGTCAAAGGAGGTCGTGAATTGCTTGATCAGGATGTCATTAAGGTTGTTCGGCACTCCCCACAGGAAAAAGAGTGCCGTTACCAGAAAAAACGGCAGCTTCAGTCCAGCGGGAATCAGCCTCGGCCCCAGCCCGGGCACAGCCTCGGCCGATAGGGCGCGCGAGCTTTGGCTGCCCTTCTCCGGAACGATCATGACTCCAGCATCCTTAGAGGTGAGTGTAGCGGATGAGCGTTAACTTTAAGATGTGAGCGTGACCGGCGTGAGAATCGATAAATGGCTATGGGCCGCGCGATTCTTCAAAACGCGAGCGCTCGCGGCGCGTGCCTGCGAGCTCGGCAGAGTCGAATGCAATGGCCAGCTCGTAAAACCTGCGCGGGAAGTGCGGATCGGCGAGCTTTTGCGGATCAAGAACGATTCCGGCGAGTTTCGTGTAGAAGTATTGCTGCTGAGCGAGATCCGCGGTCCGGCTGCGGTCGCGCAGACGCTCTATCGGGAGACCGAAGAGAGCCGCGAGCTGCGCAGAAAACTCGCGGAGGAGCGCAAGGCGATGCCGCGTATCGAAGCATTGGGCGAGGGCAAGCCGTCAAAGCGCGACCGGCGGAAACTGAACCGGCTGCGCGGCAGGCTATGACGATCCAATGCACCAGTCGAAGAGCAATTGCCATTCCGCCATCTGGATCTCGATAGCAGCCGCTTCGGCTTGGCCGCCGGTTTCACTCGCCTCCGCGCACCAATCAATAAAAAGGAAAGGATCCCAGGCTTCCTTCACGTGCCAGTGCCGCGGGCCGTTGCTCTCCAGGATTTCCGCCGCGCGGCCAGACAGTTTGGGAAAGATGGCATGCTTTCCGGCCCGGCGAAACCAATACCCGGCATTGGAAGCATCCGGCTCCATGCGGTGGACAATGCCGTGCCAGTAGCTTCCTTCACTGGAAGGTATATCCTGAGCCACAGCGTGACTTTCCGCCCAACACCCGGCACGAAGCAGCAATCCGGCAAATGCCGCGGCTGCATAACGCGCGCCGGGAAAAAGAACGCCAGCATCCTGCGATTGGATCGCGCAAGCTTCCGCAGACGGATGCAGCCCTGCGCGAGTCAGAGGCAGATTTTGCGGATGGCCCGCAAGCAGCCGCTCGGCTTCCGGTGAAAGAACAGCCATATGAAATCATTTTGCATGAGAGATTGACACAAAAGTATGCGAAACCTCCGATTCTGTCTCTTTCTTCTTCTCTCGGCGAGTATGGAATGCGCGCTGGCGCAAAATGTGCGCGTGCACACCGTTCCCACTTTCACCGGATCGTTTACGACGAACGGCAAGCAGTATTCCTACACTGTTGCCGGAGGGAAACCAGGGTCGGGCGGGACGACGACCATTCCCACGGTCGTGGTTCCGCTCTCGCTTTCCTTCGCGGCCCGGGGCGGGCTCGGCGGGCCCAATGCTGTGCTAAACGCGGCGGAAGACGTACCGGAAGTGCTGCACTCGCCGATTTTCCAGCGTTTTGCCTTCGCGACCGGAAACACGCAGTACGCCGACGCTGTGCAGCGCGCTCAATTTTATAAAACGGCCGCGAAAACCGGCTGGCACACGCTGCTCGGGAAGCCGCATGTGACTCCGGCGGTGTCGATTGAAATCCCCGCGGCGAATGGATACGTGCTGCATTCCCGGCGCACGGGAAAATCGCTTGCCGTAGTGGATCTTGCGTTTCTTCAGAAGCAGCTGTTCCAGCATCTGGCGAAGGCGGGCGCCGGGCCGGACAAACTTCTCATCGCGCTGACCAAAGACACGGTGTTCTACGACCTCGGCGATGCCACGGTCTGCTGCTCGACCGGCGCACATGGCGCGCAATTGAATCCTTCGGGCACCTCGGCGCAAGCTTTTGTGATCGGCTCTTACTTCGACAAAGGGGTCGTACCACGTTACGCAGACATTCAAGCCGTCAGCCAGCAGATCGCCGAATGGATGAACGACCCGCTGCATAGATATAAAACCAACGAGTTTCCTCGCTGGCTGAAGCCGTCGAAGGATGGCTGCGGAGGCGGAGGCGAAAGCAGCGCCTACCTTTTGAAGCAGCCTGCCGATTATTTGCCTTCTGCCAATGCTATGGCGGTAAGGGTTCACGGTAAAACCGTGCACCTGGAAAATATGGCGCTGCTGCCATGGTTTGCGCAGCAAACGGCCACAGATACGTTCCACAACGCTTATAGCTTCCCCGATACAAAAGTCCTGGCGCATCCCGCCGAGTCCTGCTCGTCGGCGCGCAACCGCAATGCGGAGCCAACGGCCAAGCCCGTGGCTCGGAGGCACCCGCCGAACGGGCATGCCTTGATCGGCTATTGGGAGGGATATTCCTCGATGCGGCACCCGACGCCGATCCGGGATGTCTCACCTCAGTGGGACATTGTCATCGCGACGTTTGCGGCGCCCGTGAAGGGCTCGACCAGCTTGCTTCATTTCCAGGCCCCTGCCGCTCTCGGTGACGCACGCTTTAAGGCTGGCGTGGCTTACTTACAAGGCAAAGGCAAGAAAGTGCTGATTTCTCTCGGAGGCGGCGGCCAGATAGTAACGCTCAACAATAAGCAAGACCTGCGTAATTTCGTGAGTTCGGTAACGCAAATAGTCGAGAAGTACGGCTTCAACGGCGTCGATCTGGATATTGAAACACCTTCCCTGATCCTGAATCCGGGAGATACGGATCTCCGTCATCCGACTACGCCTTCCGTCGTCAACTTAATTACGGCCATGCACCAATTAAGGAAGCATTTCGGCCCTAAGTTCATGATCAGCGAGGTTCCAGAAGGACCGCAGACGCAAGCAGGCATGCCGGTTTATGCCGGCCAGTTCGGAAGTTTTCTGCCGGTGATTTACGGTACGCGAAAGATTTTATCGTTCGTGGACGTGCAAGATTACGACACGCCGCCGCTCGAAGGCTTGGACGGTAATTACTACTTTCCCAGAACTGCCGATTACGGCGTCGCCACAACTGAGATGCTGCTGCACGGCTTTCCCGTAGCGGGCAGCCACAAAGAATTTTTCCCGCCCCTTCCGGCGGATAAAGTAGCCGTCGGCTTCCCCGCCACGCCTTGGGTTCGGGGCTATACGACTATCCCGGATATCGAGAAGGCCCTAGGGTATCTCATCGAAGGCAAGCCGTACGCTGGCGCTCAATATAAACTGCGCCGGCCCTCCGGTTATCCGCACTTTATAGGCGCGATGTTCTGGGCCAT
>JBOGMI010000193.1:0-3597 GCA_050746645.1 Bryobacteraceae bacterium
GAACCTCCACCAACTGGTTGGCGGCCTCTTTGTCCCCGTTACGGAACTGCTCCATAAGCTTAGCCACCGTGTCCGGCACGGGCACGCTGCACATAGAGGTGCTGCGATTTTATCACTTATGTTGCAGGATTCGCCCCGCTGCTCTCGCCTTAAGGGGTGAACCCCAAAATCTCTCGGAGGACATTCAATGAAAATGCAGTTCTTTCCTACATACGCGGGGCGGCGCTCCAATCTGCGCTCGCTTTTCCTCGGATCGCCGGCGATCATTCTGCTTGCGTTCTTTGCTCTCGGCCCGGGCAAAGCCAACGCAGATACAATGACAACTTTTAATGCAACGGGCGCGTTTCAAGACGGGGCGAGCCTGACCGGAACCCTCACCATCGACACGACTACTGGAACGGTAACTGCTTCCACGGTAGAGGTTCCTTCGGATGCGACCGGACTTGACGATATCCAAGTCGGATTGCCGGGAACTGTCACCGCCATCGATATCACGACCGATGGAAACTCTCCCGAGCTCGATCTGTACCTGCCGGTGGACAATCTGGTCGGCTATACGGGCGGTCCGCTGGGCTCCCTTGCAGATCCTCTTACTGTGAAGGCGATTACCGTTGAAACAAACTTGTTCTTGCCAACAAACAACAATGCCGTTTTTCTCAACAGCGGCGCACTGACACAGGCAAGTGCCGTGCCGGAGAACGCGACCTACATTATGCTTGCTACGGGGCTTCTCTTGATGGGGCTATACAGCCGCGCATAAATACAGGGACATTACTATTCGCGAAATGTGCGATTTTGCTGCACTTTGACGCCACATGATGTCCCGGTCATAACGCGCGGCTGTATAGTTCTGCGCCGGCAAGGGACATTTGCCAAATTCACGCGGCGGTCCTCGCATTAACAGATGCAGGAAAGTCTCTTCGAAAGGACCTTCATGAAACACTCGATTTCAGCATTCTCAGCTACTCTTGCGCTGCTCGCTCTCATGGCATTCTCTCCGGTCTCGGCCAAGGCCCAGGGATGTTGCGGCTCGCCGCATGGCCATCATGGGTATTCGCTGGCCAGTCTTCACGGCAGCTATTCCATGATTGGCACCTATGCTGCAAACGTGGGACGAGGCCTGGGCCTCATCGCGTTCGACGGCCGCGGAAATGCGACCGGCTCCTCGCTCGTGAATCAACCTGGGCCAAATGGGACGCGAACCATTACCAATGTCACGTTTTCTGGAACTTATTCGGTGAGCAGTAATGGAACGGGCACGATCTCGCTGGCGGTCTATCTACCAAATGGCTCGACTCAGGATGTCACAGAAGACTTTGCCATCAGAAAAGCCGAAGCAAGAGGCGGCGCGTTGATTGCAACCGCGATGACCGACGCACAAGAGCAGCCGAGCGTTGTTCTTTCGGGGACCGTATTCGTGACACACGCTTACAGCAGGCGGCCGGATTGACAGTATAAGGATTATCTCGATGCGGAACAGAAAACTTGTGAACTTGTTAACTAACACTATAGTGTTTTTGAATAGCGGCACACTCACGCCAACGGCCGCAACTCCGGAAATCCCCTGCCTTCGCGATGATGGGCGTTGGACTCCTGCTGCTGACGCTTGGATTTTTCCGGCGGAACATTCTCCGTCGAGATCAAGGTTGGTAACCGCATGAAAACCTCACTTCTACTTTCCGCCTTCTTGCTGGCCGGAACAACCGGCGCATTCGGGTACAGCATTTCCGTGTCGCCCGCTTCCCAGGATGTCTCCGTTGGGCAGACATTTGCCGTCGATGTAGATATCGACCAGATTCAAAATGTCGGCGCCTTCCAATTCAGCTTGAGCTTCGATCCACAGATCCTTTCGGCCCAAAGCGTCACGGCCGGACCGCTCCTCCCGGACGGTACTACGTTTTTTCCGGGCACAATCGACAACAATACAGGGAGTATCGCGCAGGTCACGGGCCTTCTTGGCGCACTCACGACAGGTTCAGGTCAGACCGTTTTGGCGACCGTCCAGTTCGCCGCACTCGGCGCGGGCACAAGTCCGATCAACCTGAGCGACCTTGAGCTACTCGTAAGTCCCGGCGAAGCAGTCGTCCCGACAGGAGTCCCCGGAGCCGTAGATGTTGCGAGCACCGCGGTGCCCGAAGCCGCAACGCCCTTGTTGGTGGCGCTAGGCCTATTCGTCATCGCTATGGGCCGCTTGCGCTCGCGGCGCCGCTTATTCTCGAAAGGATTGTCATGAAACTTTCTTCCATCAGAACGCTCTCAGCCGCTTTCGCGCTGTTCTGTTTGGCGGCATTCTCCGCTGCTTCGGCCAAAGCCGATACCATTACGACCTTCCAAGCAACAGGAGCATTCAACGGAGCGGGAACCCTCTCCGGAACTCTGACGATCGATATCACCACGGGAACCCTGATCGACTCGGCCATTCAGGTGGCCAACGATAGCTTTTCCGGCTTTACCGCCGCCTCCAACAGCAGCGGCACGACGCTAACCTCGGCGGGAGGGTTTCCCACGATGCACCTCCTCTTGCCGGTGGACACTTTGAAAGGCTACGCGGGCGGTACGCTTGGCTCGTTTGCAAATCGGGTGAGTGGACTGGGTGATTACAGCAACATCTATTTTTCCGATACTATAGCGGTCTATCTCAAGAGCGGCTCGCTAACACCGGCGAGTGCCGTGCCGGAGCCGGCCACCTTCGCAACGATCGGAATTGGTCTGCTGCTGATCGGACTGGGGCTGCGGCGGCAATCTCGCACAATTCGGCAAATTTCATTTTGAAAGGATTTCTTATGAAGATTTCGAATCCGGCGCTCTCAGCCGTTTTCTTTGCTTGTGCTTGCGCTGGGCGTGCTCCTTTCAGCACTTGGCTGCGATCTCACGGCGCCGGGAAGAACGGACGAGTTTTTAGGAAGGAACAGTAAAATCCATGGGCCGAATGCTGCACTTAAGTTCGATCAATCAGAACGTGTCGGTGGTCATTTATTGGAAGCATCGCTATGCAAAGGAGGACAGTTCATCATGGGCCGTGCGCTAAACTACGCCACCGCACCTTGGTTTGCGGCCCGGCCTCTCACGGTCGTCATCTACTGGCATCCCCGACATGGTCCGGACGCACTGCAGAACGGGCATGCGGCTCTAATCATCGATTCCACGCAGTTTTCGGCGGTGACGAGCGACTGGTACGTGAGCTGGCTGGGGGCGGGAGGAGCCAACCTCTTCAAGCAGCGCGGCGACGCAGCCAATTTTTCGGCCGACATGCAGACCTGGGGCGGAGCCCAAGCGAGTCCCGGCAGCTATTTACCCAGCCGGTGGGTCGCTGTATCCAATCTCAGGATGGATTTGATGAAGCAGGAGTGGGACAACATCCGGACCAAGCAAAACTCGCACTGGAAGCTGATGGACAAGAACTGCGCCACGACCGTGGCGCGCGTCTTGAAGGCGGGCGGGTCCGATCAATTCGCAACTAAATCAAAAAGCCAGCTCGTTTGGTGGCCTACCGATCTCATCGCTTATGCCCGCTCCATGAATGGCTGCATCGTCCAGGACAGCAGAAACTGAATCGTGGCCGGTGGAATCGGCCTTTTGGCTTGACCAAAGGCCTAT
>JBOGMI010000194.1:0-1231 GCA_050746645.1 Bryobacteraceae bacterium
CGAGCCGCATTTCGGCTTCCACCTTGTCGCCTTCGGTGACCGCGACGCTGCGCATGTTATCGCCGAAGCGGGCGACTTTCAGATGCTGTGCATCCTGCCAGGCGGCGGCCGCGCGCGACCACGAAGCCAAATCGGCGGAGACATTGGCATCCTGCCAAAATCCGGTAATCACGTGCCGGTTGAGCCGCATCCGGCTACCGATGAACCCAAACTCGCGGTCGCCGTGCGCCGACTGGTTCAGGTTCATGAAATCCATGTCGATGGTGGCCCACGGCAGATCGCGGTTGAATTGCGTGTGCAGGTGAACCAAGGGCTTCTGCAAACGACGGAGGCCGCCGATCCACATCTTGGCGGGAGAGAAGGTGTGCATCCACGCCGCCAGGCCGGCGCAGGTTTCGGCGCTATCGGCCTCCAGGCACAATTGCCGGATCGCCTCCGGCGTCGTCATCACCGGTTTGAGCACGAGCTTGACGGGAAGCTTTGCTGAAAGCTCGCGCAGGATCGAGCGGGCGTGCCGCTCGACCTGCCTCAGAGTTTCAGGTCCATAGAGGTGCTGGCTGCCGGTAACGAACCAGATTTCGAGGCCGGAGAGGTCCACCATTAATGCGCATTCCTTTCCTCACAGCGGCGGCTAACCATAGCAAGCGCTTACACCACCCCCGTAAACGTATCATAAGGCCAATTCCGCTCGGGGTGCATAATGTAAAGCACGCAAGCTAACAGAACCCTGAGCGTGATCCGCGCTGGTCTCATGTATAAAGAGAAGTTGAGTCTTAAAGGATACAACGAGCGATGAATCTGGAAGAAGTCGCCAAGCTGGCGAAGGTTTCCACCGCCACGGTTTCGCGCGTGCTGAACGATGTCGGCCCGGTGAAGAAATCGACTCGGGCGCGGGTTCTGAAGGCCGCCGAAGAGTTGAAATATCACCCCAACCTGCATGCGCGTACGCTCGCCGGGGGCAAGAGCCGCACCATCGGGCTGATCGTGTCGAACATGGAGAACCCGTTCTTCGTGGATATTTACAAGACCGCGGAACGGCTGGCGCGCGCGAACGGTTTCGAGGTGGTGGTGGCCAACACCGACTACCGCTCCGAATATCTGGCGAGCGAAATCCGCCTTATGATGGGGCGGCGCGTGAAAGGGCTGGCGCTGGTGATTTCGGAAATGGATCCGGCGCTCATCCAGGAGCTTTCCGAAAGCGGCATTCCGGTGGTTTTCTACGATGTGGGCA
>JBOGMI010000195.1:0-4570 GCA_050746645.1 Bryobacteraceae bacterium
ATCACGACGTGCGCGAACAAACCACAGACGCGCTAAAGACGCTCTCTCCGGCTGAGGAAAAAGCCATCCGCATGCGCTTTGGGATCGGCTGCGATCGCGAGTATACATTGGAGCAAATCGCCCGTGAATTTGGTGTCAGCCGCGAACGCGTTCGTCAAATCGAATCGAACGGCATGCGCAAATTGCGCAAATCCGAGGAGACCCGGCGGCTGCGGCCGGCCATGATTCAGTAGTGCCGCCGGTCTCTGCCATGCAGCATGTCAAGGCCACGATCCTGCCCGCCGAGGTGGACATGTTTTACTCTGCACTTTTCCGGTAATATTTTCTCGCGAGGACGAAGAGAGCGATGGTCCCCAGCAGCGGCATGACCGCGGCAATCATGAAGACGAGCCTGCCGTCGAGAGTAGTATGAGGTGTGATGCGCAGCAAAATGTTTGCAAACCTCATCGCGGAATGCGCACCGTAGCAGGCATTCGCTGCCGATCAGCACGACAGATTTTTCGGAGCTTGGGGTTAGATGCCGAGATTTGCTATTCTTTTGACTCAAGTACCGCGACGCCATAAACCGGCAAAGTAACGGAGCGCACTATTCCTAGGGCGAGGACATCCGCCATGGCATGAGGAAGAGAAATGGTTTGCCGGGCGTTCGAGAAGTTCTCAAAGATGAATATCATCTTGCCTGACCCAACACGCCGCCCCACGTCGACCCCTTCCGGGACGATCGGAAGATCCGGTTTAACACCGCTCATGGCAAGCATCCATTGCGCGGCTCGTTTCATGCCCGCATCATTCATCCAGATGCCTATATAAGTGATCGTTCCGCGGCCTACTTTGCGCGTAATCGCAGCCGGATTTCCATCCAACCAGCCGTTGCTTTTTCCGTACCGCATGAGCACTTTTACGTCAGGAGCCTCAACCTGCAGGCGTTCGGCATAAAGCCGATCTTCGTTCTGTCCCCAACTCCCGGTAACAGGAACCGGGTGAATCAGGGCGAAATATTGTTCCACGCGTCCACCCAGCATTCCAACGAGAGGTCCCGGTTGCCGCTGCGGCCAGCGTGAGTTATCGCCATTCTTCATTCCCGAACGCTGGCCGAGGACCAAATTGCCGCCCTGTTTGACGTAGCGCATGAGGTTATCGGCCACGGATTTGGGCATCACGTTCAGGCCTGGCGCGACCACCAGCTTGTATTTCGAAAGGTCGTTCATGGGCGAGACAATATCGATGGACTGGCCAAGCTCATGCAAGGGCTTGTAGTAACTCATGATTTCGGCAATGGGATTGTAATGCGGGTTCTCCTTTTGCCAATTCAAGGTCCATCTGCTTTTGTAGGATTGGATAATGGCCACGTTGGATTTGACGGAAGTCCCAGCCAGAGCCGGCCCGGCTTTTTCATATTCGCGGCCCACTTGAGCGATCTCCGCGTACATCGGCGTAGGGGTCCCGTCGATCCCCACAAGGACTCCTTTGTGGTTCTGCTCCTGGCCATTCGGCGCATCGCGCCATTGCCAGTAGCTTGTCGTGACGGCGCCGTGGCTGATGTCGTTCCATATGCCGGCGCGCATTTCTCCCTTGGCCATATTGGAACCGGCCGTGGTTTCCATGACCCAATAATTTTGGTCCTTGAAGCCGCGTGTCAGGTCGTTTTTGGCGTCATTGTCCAATGGATGGAAGGGATGCGCCCAGTGGCCGAGAGGGTCGTCCAAGGCGGAAAAGTCCAGGTCGCGGGAGACGACGTACGCATTGTAGCCGTCATACCAGCCCATCATATTGGTTGTGATGCGCTGGCGGGGAGCGGCATACTTGCGAATGGCTTCAATCTGGTTCTTTTGGTAACTGCGCCAGGTATCGGTCACGAACTGTTTCCAATTCAGCATGAGTCCGGGACTTCCATGTGTATCCGGGATTGGAATCTGGTTCCAGTTTGCGTAAGTCTGGCCCCAATAGGCGGTAAGCAGGCGGCGATTGAAGCTGTCGAGCGTTTTGTACTTTGCTCTGAGCCATTCCTGAAACTGCTTTTTCGTATTGGCATCGTAGGAGACACGGCTGTATTCGTTGTCAATCTGCCAGGCGATGACGTAAGGGTTGTGACCGAAACGCCTGGCCAATTGCTCGTCGATTCCGCGCACAAGCTCTCGATATTTCGGATCGGCCCAGTTGAAAATCTCGCGGTGATCGCGTTGAGCCCGCTGGCCGGTACGCGAGACTCGCAGCACTTCCGGATACTTTTGCGTCAGCCATGCGGGCGGCGCCTGCGTCGGCGTTCCGATGACGACGAAGATACCGTGTTTGCCGGCCAGATCGATGGCACGCTCCATCCAATCCAGGTTGTAATGACCTTCTTCCGGTTCATCGCGGCTCTAGGTGTACTCACCCATGCGCACCATATGTATATGCGCCTTCTGCATCAGCCGGAGGTCGGTTTTCCAGCGGGACTCGGGCCACTGCTCCGGATACCATGCCGCTCCCAGGAGCAATGTGGGGGGAGTGGGCGGCTTGCCTTTTGCGGTCTGCGCGCTCTGCGAATACATCGGCGCAGCCATCAAGACCGAGGCCAGGACGATTGGCGGGAAAATACGCATGGATGGGATGGGACCTAGAAAACAAATTTAAGAGCCAACTGACCTATTCTGGGACTTCCGGCGCCGTTAATGGTTCCAAACTGGCTGCTGGACTTATTGCTGTTCGGGTTGTTGAAGTTAACGTTGTTAAACACGTTGAAGAACTCTGCCCGGAACTGAAGCTGGAAGCGTTCCGTGAACGGAATGTTCTTAAATAAACCCATATCCCAGGTAAACGAACTCGGCCCGTAGATACTGTCTTTCCCTACAGTGCCGAAGGTTCCGACCGCGGGAAGAGCGAAGGCCGCCGGATTGAAATAATTCACGCACGGTGCCCGATTCGCACAAGGCCCGGAGGTGAAGCGGGTCACGCCCGCAACCTCGACGCCGCAGTCTTGACCCAATCCGGTGTGCGACTGGTCCTTACCGGCAGTGACGGTAAACGGGCCGCCCGACTGGGCCGTTAAAATGCCGCTCCACTCCCAGTTTCCCAACACGTCTTTTACAAACCCGTTGGCCCCGGTCAGCGCCGGTAGCCTCCATACGTAGGAAACCACGAGGCGATGCCTGTGATCGAAGCCCGAGGGGCCGTAATCGAACAGATGGCGGCCCGGTGTATACCACGGCAATGCGGAGGGCGAATCCGAGTTGATGTCGTTGTTGTTGCAACCATTCGGACAGTCGTCGAGGGCCTTCGAGTAGGTGTAGACCGCGGTGAGGCTCACACTCTTTGTCAGGCGCTTCTTGAGCGTGACTTCGAGGGCGTTGAAATTGGAGCTCATGTCCTGGCCATCCATGGCGATCGTCCCGTATCCGGGGAACAGCCTTCGCTGGTCGGTTCCCAGCTTGCTGCCGGGGATGTACTGCGCTGGATTTAACTGGATGGTTTCCTTATTGTGGATGGAGTGCTGGCCGACATAGGCAGTTTCCAGCATCCAATTGCGGGCAAGCTGGTGCTCGAGGACAAAGTCCCACTCGTAAGTAAGCGGAACGAGATATTTGGAAGAGGGATCGTAAGTGATCACCAGAACCGGAGGAGGGAACAAAGTATCCTTCGGCGGCGGATAAGTGGCTGGAAACGGGTAACCGGCGAAGCCCGCAACGGGATTGCTGAAAGAGCCTTGTGGGTCTGTAAGCGCCACCTGGGGGCTGAAGGGAGTGATGTCGGCGAAGCGGTTGTTGATCGCCCCCGCCGTTCGCGAATCGTAAAAGAAGCCGGCTCCGCCGCGGATGCTGGTCTTGCCATTGCCGGTGAGATCGTAGGCGAATCCGGCTCGCGGAGCGAAGTCGGTGAAATTGCCCGTGACGCCATCGAAAGGCATGCCGGCGTCGCCAGGGAAGAGCAAACCGGCTGGGGCGTTCGGAAACTGCGTGGATCGTGTGCCATTGTAAAAATTGCTAATTCGGAATTGCTCTACACGCCCTTTAATTTCTTTCCAGGGAAAGTACGGCTCATAGCGAAGGCCGTAATTGACCGTCAGCCGCTGCGTAGCATGGAAAGAATCGTCGGCGTAGAACTCCAGAAAGGTATTTCGATTGTTCTTGAATTCGCCGTAACCCTGCTGAAAAGTGCGTAGCTTGCCGAGAAGGAAGCTGGCCATGGCATCATTAGTGACGTCGGCCGAGAAGTTGAAGGTGCCTTGCGAAAGATACTGGTCACCCAGGTCCACCGCGGCCCTGTCTACGCTGAACCCGAAATCCAGGTTGTGACGGCCGACAACCCAGCTCAGATTGTCCTGTCCCCCAATGTCGTTCGCGTTGAAGGGTCCTACCGCACCTCCGCTGATACTGAAAAAGTTGGAGACACTGATGCCCTGAATCCATTTCTGTGAAGGCAGCCACGGGAGATTCACTCCAAATGTCGCCACACTGGGCGAGTCGGAAGCCGCGATCTTCGAAACGGGAACCGTGTTGTATTGAAAGCTGGCCTGGTTGAGTAAGTTGGGCCGGAACGTGTGAGTTTCCTGGACCATCACGTTCTGCACGGGAATGTCGTAGCCAAGGCTGTA
>JBOGMI010000196.1:0-5050 GCA_050746645.1 Bryobacteraceae bacterium
GTCCAGAAAGTTCCATGGGGTATAGAGCGCAGTTGTGTTGGAACAGTACTGGTCGCCGCACACTTGGAATTTTAGAGGCGTTCCGCCCCGGCCGACGTCGATGCCGCTTCCGTCGAGCGCGAAAGAACGGGAACCGATGATGACGGTTGCCTTTGAGAGCCCGGCTTGGGTGGGAGAGAAATCTAAGGTGAATGTTGCCGAACTCCCTGCCGCGACCGTAGCGGGAACCGGCGCGGACGGATCGCTGGAAAATGGACCGTTTGTTTGCAAAGAGACGTTCGCCGTGGATTGCGAATCGTTCTTGAGGGTAAATGTAGCCGAAATGGAGCTGCCATCCGCAACGAATCCGAAATGTAAAGTAGCTACGGGCGTGAGAGGAGTATCGTCGCACTGCTGAAACTGCCCGCTGCAGCTCAGTACGATCTGAGGAGCGGTACCGTTGCCTTGAAACGTTTCTATCGTTTCGGTTTCTGGAGTGTCGAGGCACCACGTCCCCTGAGAGCTGGGCGTACAGTAAGTAACCGTAACGGTGGCGGAGGCGGGTCCTGTGTTTTGGGGCGTAAAATACGCCAGGAAAAAAGGCCCATTTTCTCCTGATGGGATGTTGTAGTTGATCGAAGCATTCGTATAAAAATCCGCGGTATCGCTGAGCGAAACGTTAACCATTCTCACTGCCGATGAGGATGAGTTACTAAATTCCAGTTCAACGCTGTTATCCGAGTACTGCGGTGTATCCGGAAAGGCATAGGCGGAGGAAATGGGAGTCGAACTGGAGCAGTCCGAGTTGCAAACCGAGAGAGCGAGTGGGCCTTGCGCGCAAGCGGTGCCGCAAGCGAGCAGAAGCATCCATAAGATTTTCATTGACCTGCCTCCGGCTCCGGCAAGCGCCACAGCGCGCAAACCGAGCGCGTGAGATGCAGCGCCCAATCGCGGTTCAGGGCGGCGGAATGGATGTGCAGCCAGCCGGAAGACATATGCTCGATCTGCAAATCCGGGGCCGGGTAAGGGAGGGTGCGGATGGCGCCATTCGGCTGTTCGATGGCTAGGCCCTGGTGGTTACGGAACACGACTAACCGGCCTTCGGCATACGCCGGGCCTCGGGCGCCCGGGACGACATCGGCGGAGTCGATATCGCCGCTCGCCAGATCGACGGATACGCGCAAGACGCTTCCATCCGGCGCTGTGACCAGAAATGTCGCCGTCGCGCCATCGCTTTGGAGGGAGGTCGGCGTTCCGGGCAGCACGCCAGCAAGCGGGGTGGTCTGGAATCTCGATCCGGTCCACCAGACGAGCGCGCCCGAGGAGGGAAGCCAGGCGATGGCAGTGTTTAGGCCGTCGCCGATGCCGAGCAGCGGATGGGGGTCCGAGGTGGGATACTCGCCGGCAACTGAGAGGTCGGGGCGGACGAGCTCGACGCTGCGAAGCAAAGCCAAAATACCCCCTTTTTCGGAGAAGGCTACGGTGGAAGCCTTAGTCCAGCTAGGTCCAAGGACGAAATCGGCATCGAAGCCGTAGATGGCTCGCACGCCTCCATCGGCATAACGAACGTTTCCTGCTTTGGGAGCGCTCAGCTGGGCCGCAAGCAGGGGCAGAACAGCCAACGGCAGGAGGAATTTCATTGCGGTTGCCCGACGCTAATCGTGGGCGAGCCGATCGACATCTGGGACGGGGCTGACGAATTCGACGATGACGATTTGCCTCTGGCGGCGAAACCGACCGCGCCCGCGGCCGCGCCCGCGACCAAAGCCAGAATGATCCACTTCTTCTTATTGCTATGGCGGATCTTGACGCCTGCGGGAGGCTTGGAGACGGAGACCTCCGGTTGTGCGATTGCGGGAGGCACCGGCCGCCTGACAGTAGCGGGTTCTTCGCCGGGAGGAAGCAGCAGGCGCTTATGCTTCCGGTGCAGTTTAGGCTTTATGGACACAGCAGTAGCCGATGCGAGCGTTTGCTCAATCAGCATGCCGGCGTGGGAGCTTCCCTTATTGGCGGTCACGCGCAGGACGACGGTTCCGGCTTCGCCGCCCCATTGGATTCCCGAAAAGTGTGCGAGGCCGTTGGCGCCGGTAAATAAGACGGAGGAATGGCTGTTTTTAGCGAAGGTTCCGGTAGGATCGGCATCGGGCAGGCGGCAGACAACGGCCGCACCGGAGACCGGCTTGCCGGAAGCATCGGTCACCTCCACCATGTAGCCTTTCCGGGCGCGAGAGCCCGGCGGGACGGTAGCGGCGTCGCGATCGACGACTTTGATCCGCAGAGGGGCGGTCTGGGCGGGAACGGGCGCAACGGCCGGGGGAGTTTGTGCCGCAAGCGGCAGGACCGCAATCAGCGGCGTCAACAGAACGGAGAAGAATCGGGTAGCTACTCTCATCGCGGCATCCACGGCCGCGAAGTTCAAGTAAGCTGGATCAAAAGGACCGTAATGTTATCCGGCCCGCCCTGCTGCTTCGCGGCTTCGACGAGATAGTGGCACTTCTCGGGCAAAGATTGCGAAGAATCCAACGTCTCGCGCACGATTTTTTCACCGACGACCCCGTGGAGGCCATCGCAGCACAGAAGAATCTGATCCCCTGCGGCGACCGGCACGATTCGGGACTGCATACGCACTTCGTCGGAGGTGCCCACGGCCATAGTGAGCACATGCCGCATCGGATGCGTGCGCAAGGCTTCGTCGCTGAGGCCAAGGCGCGCGCCGACTTCCGTCGCCCAGGTTTGATCCTGCGTAATGGGAACCAGCTCGCCTTGTGAGCCCGGCTCGCGGCGCGACTCCAGCCCGTGGCACGACCAAAGATAAGCGCGGCTGTCGCCGACGCTGCCCACCTGCACCCGACCGTCGGCCAACTCGCGCACGACCACCAGGGTGGTTCCCATGCCGTCGAGTTCGGGATTCCCTTTGGCCGCCTCGCGCACCGCCCAATTCGCTTCCTGAAAGCCGCGCTCGAGGGCTTCGAGATCCTCGGGACCGGCGCCCAGCAGAAACTCGTAAATCATCTCCGCACTGAGGCGGGAAGCGTATTCGCCCGCATTGGCGCCGCCCATCCCATCGGCGAGCACAAAGATACCTGATTGCGTATCGCTGATGAAATAGTCTTCGTTGTTGGCGCGGACGCAGCCGAGATCCGAAAGGCCGAAAGCCTCAAGCATAATAAGGCTCTCCGATTATACTCGGAGAGCGCAGCCGGGAGCTGCCGCTTGCAGCCACTTCATTCGCCGATCCATTCCAGTTTCAATGCTTTCTCTTTCCCGGCCATGATTCGCAGTTCCGGGTCTCCCGTTACCAGCGGCAACACATGGGCGATTGCCGTTGCAGCGGCGAAAGCATCGGCATAGGAAATCCGGTGCTGCGCCTTCAGTCTCGCTGCCTGCATCACCAAGTCGTCGTCGGCGGAGACCGTGGCGACCCGAGCAAGCAGGTTTTGGAGGACTCGCTCGCCATATGCGCGACCTCTTGTCTTTACGGAAACATAGAAGACCTCGCCGACGTTGACGATGTTCATGAAAAGCTTGCGCTCGCGGCGCTCGGCAGCTTGCAGGAGCGCTTCGACCTTTTCCGCCGGTCGTTCATCTTTGAGCCACGCCGTGATCGCCCAGGCATCTAGAACAAGGTCCGGCATCTTAGTGCAAGCGCCGACCGAGCAAGCGCTCTTCGTGCTTGCGCTCGATTTCCCTGTCCTCTCTCATCACCTTGGAAACATCGAAATCGGCCAAAGAGCCTCGGAGTGCTTCGAGCGGCTCGAGAGGTGGATTCCGGCTTTCGAGAGCCCATGCCTCGAGCGCCTGCCGGACCGCTTCCTGCAGGGTGATGCCTCGCCTTGCTGCGATGCTCTTCACCCGCCGAACTTCCGGTTCGGGCAAGCGAACCGATAATACTTTCGGGCGTTGGCTTGCTGGCATGCAAGCATTCTAGCATTATTTCCCGCCCCATGACCCGCGCAGGAGCCGCCGGATCAGCGGAAAGGATTTTCGACGCGGATGCCAAAGTACTGTTGCCCTGAGTGCAAATCCTCAGACCAGATTCGTCCGCAGCCCGCGCTCTCGGCGGCAGCGATGATCATGCCGTCGTACAAATGAACGCCATAAGTCGCACGCGCCTCCACTGCCCGCCGGACCATGCCCTGACCGGAAGGGACGACCTTGATCGGCGCGAGAGCATCGAGCAGAACGAGAAGATCGTTCGCGCTCATCACGGGAGAGATTTTGCCAAGGAGAGTCTCCGAGAACTCTGCCAACACCTGAGCGGAAACGACGCACTGGCCGGCTAAGGCCGCGCGAAGCAGACGCTGCGCAACCGGCTGTTTCGCAGGACTGCTCGCATCGTACGCGTAAACCAAAATGTTTGTGTCCAGGAATTCAGGAGCGGTCATGGAGATCTGCCCGGGTCCAGGTTCTTGGGCCGATGTTCAGACGAAAACGGTGGAAGGTGCGCTCCAGCGCTTCGCGTTCGCGACGTTTGCGTCCGGAAGCAGCGCTTTCGGCGGCGAGCCCTTGGATATAGGTTCGAATGAGCCCCGTAAGCGTCGTATCCCGTTCGATGGCGATTTTGCGTGCTTCCTTCACCAGATCGTCATCCAACGAAAGCGTGACGTTCATGCACCCATAATATGTGAAAACCGTATCCCGTGGCAACGCAAAAATAAATCATTGCAATCACACACACAACTATAGTAGGATCTCTGGTAGGCATAGTAGATCCCATGGCCCGTACAAGATTCACCCCGCTTGAACTCCAGATCATGCAGACCTTTTGGGACCGTGGCGCGGTTTCCATTCGAGAAGTGCAGGAAGGCTTTCCGGAGAAGGGAAGGCCCTCGTACACGACCGTCCAGACGACCGTCTACCGGCTGGAAGGGAAAAATGCGGTGCGGCGGGTGAAGAAGATCGGCAACGCGCATATTTTCGAAGCGATAGTTTCGCGCAAAGCGGCGCAGCGGAGCTTGATGGACGACTTGCTGAGCCTGTTCGGCGGGCGGACGCAGCCGGTGATGGCGCACCTGATCGAATCGGGCAAGCTCACGCTGGAGGATGTGAAGGAAGCGGAAAAAGCGCTGCG
>JBOGMI010000197.1:0-5635 GCA_050746645.1 Bryobacteraceae bacterium
TCCTGCGTTCCAGTTAAACTGGAAGTACAAGCGCTATCATGCTCGAAAGCACGTTTGCCAAAGTTTTTGGCACCAAACACGATCGCGAGATTAAGCGGATGCGTCCGCAGGTCGCGGCGATCAACGATCTCGAGCCGCAAATCAAGCAGCTCTCCGACGCCGAGCTGGCGGCCAAAACCGTCGAATTCAAAGAACGCCTCGCCAATGGCGCTTCTCTCGACGACATCCTGATCGAAGCCTTCGCCGTTTGCCGCGAAGCCGCTTGGCGCACCATCAACATGCGCCATTTCGACGTCCAGTTGATCGGCGGCATGGTGCTGCACCACGGCCGTATCGCCGAAATGAAAACCGGCGAAGGAAAAACGCTCGTCGCCACCCTTCCCAGCTACCTGAACGCGCTCGCAGGCAAGGGCGTGCATATCGTCACCGTCAACGATTACCTGGCCCGCCGCGACGCCGAATGGATGGGCCGCGTCCACCGTTTCCTCGGCCTCGCTGTCGGCACCATTGTGCACGATCTCGACGAAGTGCAGCGCAAAGAGGCCTACGACTCCGATATCACCTACGGCACCAACAACGAGTTCGGCTTCGATTATCTCCGCGACAACATGAAGTTCCGCCTGGAGGATTGCGTCCAGCGCGATTACCATTTCGCCATCGTCGACGAAGTCGATTCCATTCTGATCGACGAAGCGCGCACCCCGCTCATCATCGCCGGCCCCAGCGAGGAGTCCACCGACAAGTATTACCGCGTCAACCGCATCATTCCTTATCTCGAGCGCGGCGAAGTCATCGAAGGCAAAGAACCCGGCCACTCCTACACCACCGGCGACTTCACCGTGGACGAGAAGCAGCGCGCCGTCGGTCTCACCGAGCAGGGCATTACTAAAGTCGAAAAGCTGCTGCTCGACAACGGCAACCTCTACGATCCGGAAAACATCGAGCTGAACCATCACGTCCAGCAGGGATTGCGCGCGCATGTCCTGTACCAGCGCGACCGCGATTACGTCGTCCAGGAGGGCGAAGTCATCATCGTCGATGAATTCACCGGCCGCTTGATGCCCGGCCGCCGCTGGAGCGATGGTCTTCACCAAGCCGTCGAAGCCAAAGAAGGCGTCAAGATCGAGCGCGAGACTCAAACCCTCGCCAGCATCACCTTCCAGAACTACTTCCGTATGTACAAGAAGCTGGCCGGCATGACCGGCACAGCCGATACCGAAGCGGCCGAATTCGCCAGCATCTACAAACTCGACGTTACCGTCGTCCCGACCAACCGGCCGCTGCTCCGCATCGAAAGTTCGGACGTCGTCTACCGCACCGAAGAGGAAAAGTTCCGCAACGCCGCCAAAGAGATCAAAGAGCTCCACGAAAAAGGCCAGCCGGTGCTCGTCGGCACCATCTCGGTGGAGAAGTCCGAGCGGCTTGCCGCCTTATTAAAGAAGATAGGCGTCAGGCACGAAGTCTTGAACGCCAAGAACCACGAGCGCGAAGCTCACATCATCGCGCAGGCCGGCCGCAAAGGCGCGGTGACGGTCTCCACCAACATGGCCGGCCGCGGCACCGACATCCTGCTCGGCGGCAATCCCGATATTTTGCTTGAAGACCGGCTGAAGAAGTATGGCAAGTCGGCCGAGACCGTGCCGCCCGAAGAACTAGACGCGATGAAGGAAGAGATCCGCCAGGAGATGGAAGCCGAGCATGACGAGGTGGTGCGGGTTGGCGGATTGCATGTGGTCGCAACCGAACGGCACGAATCGCGGCGCATCGATAACCAGCTCCGCGGCCGCGCCGGACGCCAGGGCGATCCTGGCAGTTCCCGCTTTTATCTCTCCCTGCAAGACGACCTGCTGCGTATCTTCGGCGGCGAGCGCATGCAGCGCCTCATGCTCCGCCTCGGCATGGAGGAGGACGTGCCCATCGAGTCGCGTCTCATCACCAAGCGCATCGCCGCCGCTCAGAAAGCCGTCGAAGCTCAGCATTTCGCCGCCCGCAAACACGTCCTCGAATACGACGACGTGATGAACAAGCAGCGCCAGGCGGTCTACGCCATGCGCCGCCAACTACTCCAGGGCGAGAACCAGAAAGAGCGCATCTTCGATATGGTGCGCGGCAGCTACGGCACCTACGTCGATCAGTTCTGCGCCGAGGCTATGCGCTACGACCAGTACGATCTCGTCGGGCTGCAAACCGCCATCCTGAATCAGTTCGGAGTCAAAATCGAGGTCGAGGACCTCACTGGCGTCGGCCGGCGCGAAATCGAGCAGAAAATCGACCAAACCCTGGTCGAGCGCTACGAAGAAAAAGAGCGCATGATCGGCGAAGAAAATCTCCGCCAGGCTGAGCAAATTGTCATGCTCAACGTGATCGACAACCAATGGAAAGATCATCTGCTTTCCATGGATCACCTTAAGGAAGGCATCGGCCTGCGCGGCTATGGTCAAAAAGACCCGCTGATCGAGTACAAGAAAGAATCGTTCACCATGTTCCAGGACATGATGGACCGCATCGAAGACGAGACGCTCAAATACCTCTACTTCATGCGCGTCGAAGTCGGCGACATGCCGCTGCCCTATCCGGAATCCGAGCTGGAGGAAGACGAAGAATACGAAAGCGAGATGGATCTGGAGCCGGGATTGGGTTCGAACGGAAATAGCGCCGCCACTCAAGCCTTGTTCGAAGCGCAGCAGCGCGAAGCGCAGCAGGCCGTTCTCGACCTCACCCGTAACATCCACCGCAAAAAAGACCGTGAACTGGCGGAAATCCAGTTCAGCGGCGGCAACGGCTCGGGCGGTGAGACCCAAACCGTCACCAAGGCTGCCAAAGTCGGGCGCAACGATCTCTGCCCCTGCGGCAGCGGAAAGAAGTATAAGAAATGTCACGGAGCTGCTGCTTAGCTCTGCTCTCGATTCTGTTAGGTTCCTCACTCTTCGCCACGAACGATCAGGCGCTGTGGAAAGAGTATGGGCTCGCTTGGTCCCAAACGCTCCAGAGCGGCGCCGATCATGTCACCGCCTATCGCATGAAAGAACCGACCGGGGCCATCGCGGCCTGGGAATGGCTTCGAACGGAAAAAGGGCTCCCCTGCACGCTGGGTTCGTTTTGTACGGCCGAGCCTGGCCGCACCGTCATCGCCCAGGAAAATTACGTGCTGACCTTCGATGGACCTCGGCCAAAGGCGGGGCAATACAAGTCGCTGTTTGCGACTCTGCCTAAGAAGCAAGACGCCGCGCTGCCCTCGATCCTGGACTTCCTTCCCAGAAAGGGGTTGGTGCTCGGTTCGGCGCGCTATATCCTCGGCCCGGCTTCGTATCGGGCATTCGCACCAGAGCTGGCTCAAGTCGATCCAGGCTTCGGCGAGAGCGTGGAAGCGCAGGCCGCCGAGTATCGCATCGGAAAATCCAGAAAGCCGGTTCGGCTAGTGCTTTTTTCCTATCCGGTGCCCGATATGGCCCGCCAGCATCTTCCCGCTTTTCAGAAACTTCCGGGGGCTCATGTAAAGCGCTCCTTTGCTCTGCTGGCCGTGGTGCCCCAATCGGCAACGCCCCAGCAAGCCCAAGCCCTTCTCAGCCAGATCCAATACAAGGCCAACATCATCATGGATGCGGCGCCTCCGACGCCTAGCCCCGTACAATTGGCAGTAAAACTGGTAATCAATCTCCTGTACCTAAGCGGGATACTGTGCGCTTTGTGCTTCGCTGCCGGGCTGATGTGTGCGGGAATGAGGCTTTTCCGGAGGCGTTATGGCGTGATTCAGGCCGATGAGGCGCTGCAAACGCTCGGTCTCGGCACCCGTTCGAGATAAGCCTGTAAACAATACAAAACCGGAAGGTTACGCCGGAATCGGAGGCGGTTTTCCACAGCCGCAAGGACGGATTTGAACCGCATGTGGAAAACATCTCGCGCTGTAAGTTATTTGTTTACTTTCGTTTGCAGCAAATTTTTGAAGAAAGGAAAAATGCTCTTGACTTCACCCCCCGCTCGCCCTACACTCCAATCACAAACAGGTTTTGACGGTTGCTACACCGTTGAACCGGTTCTCCCATCAACGTAACCTCTGGTCCAGCCAGGGGCCTGATACAGCAAGAAGGTGCTCATTCCCAACAAGATGAGCACCTTCTTTTTGTGACGTCTCAAAACGCACACCACCGGAAGCTTTCGGGCAATACCCAGCCTTTTTGAATGCTAAGTGTCTGATTATGCGTGGCTTGCGCAATGGCTCTCCGATTGCCTTTATGGAGGCGAAAGCCAATTTCCATCAAGGAGAAACAAAAACCATGCGTTCCACCATTCTTCGAAAATCCGTTTACGTGCCGCTTCTCGCCCTTGGGCTAACCACCCTGGCGCCGGCGGCCGTGACCATCAAGGCTCCGGCTGTGGCCGAGAGCCTGAACCCAAGCGTTGAAAACGAGGCCTCCCGTCTGCTGAAGCAAGTCAAGGCTCTCAGCGGGGAGCTGAAGGCCACCGGCGAACGCCTTGAGGGCCTGACGCTGCCCAACAAGCTCGACATGCAGCATACGCACGCCTACGAGCTGACCGAAGCGCGGGAGCACATTAACGCTATCGGCAAGCGGCTCGACCGCCTCCAGGCGATCCAGTCCGCCGCCGCGCCCTGGCAGCAGAACGCGATCGACGAGATCGTACCTGTTGCTGCGAATGTAGCGGCGCACACGCAATCCGCCATCGAGCACTTGAACGAGAACCGCGGATTCTTGTACGCGCCGGCCTACGCCGATTACCTGGCGGGAATCGCGCAGCAATCCAGTGAGCTGAAATCCACCGTGGACGCTTACCTGGACTTCGCGAGCACTTCCGACCAGCACCAAAAGCTGCAACAGAAGCTGGACCGCATCGGCGGCCAACTCAACATGAATGAGTCGTAAGACTCCCGGAGGGTGGGCTGGAGCCCGCCCTCCATCTTTTTCTCAGAGGGGGGATCTATGGACGAACTGACCACCATCACAGATGCCAAATCGGCGGCGTTCGTATTGAACTGCCGGTTCGAAACCGCATTGGAGCGTGTCCGCCGGGCGATCCGTGCCGGCGGCCTCTCCATTGCGGCCGAGATCGACGCTGCCCGCCGCGTGAAGCGTGCGCTTCGTATCCGCGTCTCGCCCTGCCGCGTTCTTTTGGTCGATAACCCGTTTTTGATGCTCCAGGCCGCCTCCATCGACCGCGCATCGGGCGTCCTGATCCCGCTGCACGTGGTGGTTTCCTCCGCCGGGAGCCGCACCATCGTCCATTTGCTCAATCCCGCCAGCATTCAGCTCAACGAGCTGCCCATCGGCGTCCGCGCGCCGCTTGTGGATCTTCGAAGCGAGTTGTTCCGCCTCCTGTCGGGCGTTGCCGATACCGTGCACCTGGGGCGCGACGCCAGCCAAGAGTGCGCTGCATTTACGCTAGGGTGAGGAGATTCGATCCATGCGTTCGATGGCGCCCAGCGATCTTGCCCGGGTTTTGGCAATTCTGGCCGTAATGGCCGCCATCGGCGCCCTGCACGCCCTCATCCCCACCTCGATGCTGCAGGCGCATTACCTGGTCCAGCGCCTGTTCTACGTCCCGGTCGTCTATGCCGGTCTCTATTTCGGCTGGAGGGCCGGATTGATTGCGGGAATTCTGGCCGGCCTCGCATATCTTC
>JBOGMI010000198.1:0-5663 GCA_050746645.1 Bryobacteraceae bacterium
AGCGCTGGCATGAACAGCCGATGCGAATCGCCGGAATAGACTGCGGAACGGAGCGAACCGGCTATGGCGTCATCGAAAGCGATGGCCGGTCGCATCGCCTGCTGACGGCAGGCGTCATCCGCACCAGGACCGCCGACACTCTGGATCGGCGCCTGCAATGCATCGCGGGTGCTTTGCGCACGGTTCTGGCGGACTTTTCTCCCGAAGTGGTCGCCGTCGAAGAAGTCTTTCATGCGGTCAATTCGAAATCGGCGCTGAAACTGGCCCACGTCCGCGGCGTCGCGTTGTTGGTCGCCGCCGAAGCCGGTGTTTTGGTGAGCGAGTATTCGCCGCTCGAAGTCAAAATGAGCGTCGTCGGATACGGCCGCGCCGAAAAGCAGCAGGTGCTCATGATGGTCCAGTCGCTGCTCGGCTTGAAGAACGGATTCGACTCCTACGATGTCAGCGATGCGCTGGCGGTCGCGATCTGCCACGGCACGCGGGCCTTCTTTCCCGCCGGAGTCTCGGCATGAGGGGCGCGCTGTTTGCCCTGCTGCTCGCGGCTCCTCTCTGGGCGGCTAGCGCCACGATCACCTATACGCGCAATTTCCCCGGCAGCCAGCCTCCTTATTTCTCCGTGTCCGTGAACCGCTCCGGCGCACTTCAATACAAAGAATCGCCGAAAGGCAATCACCCGGTGAGGGCGCAGCTTTCCAAGGCCGATACCGATGCCATTTTTTCCATGGCTCGCAAGCTCGGCTATTTCAAGAAGCCGCTTGAATCCCATTTGAAGGTCGCCAATACCGGCAAGAAGACGTTTCGTTATCAGGACGGCGCAACTTCTTCCGAGGCTACTTTCAATTACTCGACCGATCATGTGGCCCAGGAGCTTCAAACGCGCTTTGAAAACATCGCGGACACCGAGCGAGCGTATATCGCTCTCAACCGCGACGTGCATTATTACAAGCTTGGGGTCAACGATTCGCTTGCGCAAGTCGAAGCGCTCTGGCTGAACCACCAGCTTGCGGCGCCGCTTCAGTTCGTTCCGCTGCTCGACCGGATCGCCTCGCACCAAGCATTCATGCACATTATGCGCGAACGCGCGGCCCGCCTGAAGAGCGAATTCACCGCCGCCGCACATATTGCTTCGGCGGGACCAAGACCCCGGCAGAAACGATGAACGCCGATATTTCGAAAAGGACGATCAAACTTACTCAACAGCCTATGAGACGGCGCATTATGGCGGCCAATTGGAAGATGTATAAGACCGCCACGCAAACAGCTTCTTTCTTCGAACGCTTTCTTCCGTTACTGAACTCCGATGCAAATTGCGAAGTGGTGGTGTTTCCGCCTTCGCTCTGCATTCCCGCGGCGGTAAGCAGCGCTGGGGATAGTTCCATTCGCGTGGGAGTACAAAACATTTTCTGGGCCAAAGAAGGCGCCTACACGGGCGAGCTCTCGGCGGAAATGCTGGCCGCGGCCGGTGCGACGTGGGTGCTGGTGGGCCATAGCGAACGCCGCCAGTACTTTCACGAAACCGACGCCGACGTGCTGAAGAAGGTGCAGGCCGCGATTGAAGCCGGGCTGACGCCGATCATCTGCATCGGCGAGCGCCTGGAGGAGCACAAAGCGGGGAAGACCGGAGAAGTGCTGGTGCGCCAGTTCGCAGGCGGTGTCGCGGGGCTTACCGAAGAGCAATTCGCGGGGATTGTGATCGCCTACGAGCCGGTGTGGGCGATCGGGACCGGCCAGACCGCCACGCCTCAGATCGCCTCCAGCGCCCACAAGCTGATCCGCGCCGAGGCGGAAAAGCGTTTCGGTTCCGAAGCCGCCGCTCGCCTGCGCATTCTTTACGGCGGCAGCGTGAAGCCGGATAACATCGAGGGCCTGATGCGGGAACCGGAACTGGACGGTGCGCTGGTCGGGGGCGCCAGCCTCGATCCGGAATCTTTCTTCAAAATCGTGAAAGCGGCGTAAGGGTCGGCAATGTGGGGGACAGGCGGCTCTGTCCCCAAGCATCTTCAACGTGGCTAAATATCGATGCCGCCCTGAGAAAGCATGAAGGCGACAGCTTGGCGGAAGTACAGCCAGCGAAGTTCGGCGCGGCTGCGGCGCGGGGGGGGACGGGGTGAGCCGTAGACGGTCATGCCCTGGGATTCGAGGCGGCGCTTGACGCGATAAATATGATAGCCGTCGCTGACGACGATACAGGAATGGAAACCGTGGGCACGCATCGTTTTCACGGCGGCATCCACGCTTTCATTGGTGGTGGCGCCTTCGGGGTCGGCCAGGACGGCCGAGGCGGGGACGTTGTGGCGAATTAAATAGGTACGGCTGACGCCGCCTTCGGTGTAGCGAAGATCGCCGCCGGCGCCGCCAGTGGTCAGAATGTAGGGCGCAAATCCTTTTAAGTACAGGTAAAGGGCGTGATTGAGGCGGGCCTCCAGGACAGGCGAGGGCTTGCCGTTGTATTCGGCGGCGCCGAGCACCAGGATGGCATCGGCCGGTTGGGCTTCGTCTCTGGTGGATTGCGCTTCGATCTGCCGGGAGAGATAGAAGAGGTAGCCGCATACCGCCAGAAAAAGCAGCAGGATCACGCCTACCACGGCGCGTTTGTAGGAAAACTTCAAATCGGTAGCTGAAACAATAGTGTACGCGCGGAGGGGGTTTTCGCGAGGTTAATGTGCATCGACAGTCCGAAAAATGCAGCGGTGCAGGCGCTGCGGCACGCGATGGGTGCCGGGCAGCCTCTTAAAAGCGGGCTCATCGCGGCCGAAGGACCGCGTTTACTGGAAGAGGCGCTGCGAGGGCGGTGGCTGATAGAAGAGGTCTGGACCACGCCAACGGGAAGGGAGCGTTACCGGGCGCTGCTCGAACGGGTTCCCACCCGGATCGTGGAAGTGAGTGCGCGCGTGTTCCAGAGCCTGAGCGGGAGCGGGCAGGCGCAGGAGGTGCTGGCGCTGATGCGGCGGCACGAATGGTCATGGGAGGAAATGGACAGCGCGAAACCGCTGATTGTGGTGCTGGATGGCATTCAGGATCCGGGAAATGCCGGGACTATTGTGCGCTCGGCGGAGGCATTCGGCGCTACCGGGGCGGTGTTTTTACCGCGGACCGTAGGGATTGCCAACGGCAAATTTCTCCGAGCCAGCGCGGGTTCCATTTTCCGGCTGCCGGTGATCGACGGTATTTCTTCGAGCTATTTGCTGAATTTATTTGAGCAAAGCGGAATAAAGCGATATGCTTTGACAGCAAGGGCAGGCGCATGCCTGCCAGAAGCCGATTTTCGCGCAGGGGTGGCGTTGGTCGTGGGAACGGAAGGATCCGGTGTCTCGCCGGAATTGCTGCGGGCGGCGGAGGGAATTTCCATACCCACTGGAGAGGTGGAATCGCTCAACGCGGCCGTGGCCTGCTCGATCGCGCTGTTTGAAGCAGCGCGGCAGAGAGGCTGGCCATGAGCCTCTTTGAGGCTGCACCGTTGGGACGGGATTCCGCGGCGCAGGAGGCAACGCGTCCGCTTGCCGACCGCATGCGCCCACAAAATCTGGATGAATATGTCGGGCAAGAGCACATGGTGGGCCCGGGCAAGCCGCTGCGGGCGCAGATTGAAAACGGACAGATTACATCCTTAATCCTATGGGGGCCGCCGGGGTCGGGAAAGACGACGCTGGCGGCGCTAATCGCCAAACAAAGCGGGGCGGATTTTGTTCCGTTCAGTGCCGTGTTGAGCGGCATTAAAGAGATTAAGGCGGTGATGGCGGAGGCCGAGCGCGCCCAGCGCCTGGGCCGCAAGACGCTGCTGTTTATCGACGAAATCCACCGATTTAATAAAGCGCAGCAGGACGCCTTCTTGCCCTACGTGGAGCATGGAGCGGTGGTGCTGATCGGCGCGACCACGGAAAATCCGTCGTTCGAGGTGGTTTCGGCGCTGCTTTCACGCACCAAGGTGTACACGCTGCGCGCGCTCGAAAGCGGCGAAATTGTGCAGTTGCTGAAGCGGGCGCTGGAGACGCCAGGCCGGGGGCTGGGGGATCTCGGATTAAAGATCGCGGACGAATTGCTCGATGAGATTGCGGTGGCCTCGAACGGCGACGCGCGCTCGGCTCTGAACACGCTGGAAATCGCAGCGGGTTTGGCGCAGGAGGGAGCGGTCGGACGCGAGGCGGTGGCAGATGCGTTGCAACGCAAGGTGCTGCTGTACGACAAAAGCGGGGAAGAACATTACAACCTTGTTTCGGCGCTGCATAAGTCGGTGAGGTCGAGCGATGCGGACGCGGCGCTGTATTGGCTGGCGCGCATGATGAAAGCCGGAGAGGACCGGCTGTATTTGGCAAGACGTCTGGTACGCATGGCAATCGAAGACATAGGATTAGCGGACCCGAGGGCGGTGGAGCAGGCGATCGCCTGTATGCAAACAGTGCACTTTCTGGGCATTCCGGAAGGAGACCAGGCGCTGGCGCAGCTCACGATTTATTTATCCCTGGCGCCCAAGTCCGATGCCGCCTATCAAGCGCTGAACGGAGCGAATGCGACTCTCGACAGCACGGTTGCCGAGCCGGTGCCGCTTCATTTGAGAAATGCGCCCACGCGGTTAATGAAAACACTGGGTTATGGCGCGGGCTACCGGCATGCTCATCGCGAACCGGAGGCCGTGACCGATATGTCCTGTTTGCCCGAGGCGCTGGCCGAAGCGGTCTTTTACCGGCCCACCGGGAGAGGATTTGAGCAAAGGCTGAAAGAACGCCTGGAATGGTTGAAGCAAAAAAAAGGGAGGTCCTCGGACTTACCGAATTAAGGGCTGGTATGCGACATCGCTTTGTAAGCAGCAGTACTTGGAGTTTTCCCCTGTGCCAGAAAATGTGCTAACGATGACGAAACGCGGCGACGAACCTCCTGTCGGAACGACCGAGCGCCGCCGGTCGAGCCGCTTCCCAATCGAGCGGGAGATTCGCTACAAGACGCTCAGCCAGCGAATGGAAACCCGGGTTGGAATCGGCAAGACTCTGAATATCAGCAGCTCGGGCGTCCTTTTTACGACCGAGCACGAATTGCCGGTGGGCACGCGGCTGGAGATCGCGATCAGTTGGCCGGCGCAGCTTAATGATCGCTGCCTTTTGAATCTGGTGGCGCGCGGGCGGGTGACGCGTCACAACAAAGGACAACTGGCGCTGCAGATCCAGCAGTACGAGTTTCGGACGCAAAGCCGGCAGGCGAACGGCGCGCCCAAAGACAAATAGGCGAAACGAAAACGCTTCCAATCCGTAGCGGATTGTGATTAAATATTCCTAATTTGATCTTTGTACGTTCTTCGGTACCGCTATGAGCGCTGTCACGTTGAGTTATCCATTGCGATCGGAGGCGCTGTCGGAACTCGACGAAGCGCACATACGCGATCTGGTGCGCGATTTGCACCGTGTGCAGGCGCGCAGATACTGGTTCGATTTATCGATTACGGTCATCGTTGGGTGGGGCGCCTTCGCCTGGGCGGCCGCCATGCCGCTGTTTTCGGCCCGCATGTTTGTGGGCGGCGCGATCGCCGTGTTGGCGCTCTATCGGGCTCTCTGCTTCCTGCACGAACTCAGTCATCAAAGCCGGCGCACGCTTCCCGGTTTGGAAACTGTGTGGAATTGCATTGTGGGATATGCACTGCTCATGCCTTCCTTTATGTACGTGGGCGTGCATCC
>JBOGMI010000199.1:0-11495 GCA_050746645.1 Bryobacteraceae bacterium
GCAGGCGCTCGATTGCGGCGGTGCATGCCGGCTGGCGCGGCGCTGCCGGAGAAATCGCCAGGCTCACGGTGGAAAGAATGCAGGCTGAGTTTCAAACCGATCCCCGCGACCTTTATGTCGCCCTCGGCCCCTGCATCCGGGTCTGCTGCTATGAAGTGGGCGCGGAGGTTGCGGCGCGATTGGCTGCGCAATTTCCCGAATGGGCAGCAGAAGAAGCGGAAACGCGCAAGGTCGATCTGCCCGAGGCCAACCGGCGGCAATTGGAGAAAGCGGGCGTGAATCCGGAGCGCATTTTCGATTGCTGCCTGTGCACGGCCTGCGAAGGCGCGCAGTTTTTTTCGTATCGCCGCGAGCCGGCCAATCCGGGGCGGATGGTGGCGGCGATTGAGCGGCTGGCGTAGAATCCCAACAGGAGACACATTCAAAACATGGAACGCACAGCGAAAGCGGAATGGAAAGGCGATCTGAAATCGGGAAAGGGCACCTTATCTGCCGCGAGCGGCGTGCTGGCGAATACGCCCTATTCGTTTCGCGACCGATTTGAAGACGGGAAGGGCACGAATCCGGAGGAATTGCTGGCCGCCGCGCACGCGGGCTGCTTTTCCATGGCGCTCTCGATGATTCTCGGGCTGGAAGGACTCAAGGCAGACAGCATTGAGACCGCTTGCACAGTCACGCTGGATAAAGAAGGCGAAGGATTCGCTATCAAGAAGAGCCACCTGCAATTGCGGGCGCGCGTCCCCGGCGCTTCGCCCGAGGCGTTCCAGCGGGCGGCGCAGAAGGCAAAAGAAGGCTGCCCGGTCTCCAAGCTGTTCAAGGCCGAAATCAGCCTGGACGCGCGGCTGGAAGGCGCGGCAACCGCCTAGCAGCCGAAACCGCTTGCTCACGCGCGCGGTTCTGTTATGGCTCCGTTGACCGGCGCCGCAAAGCGATGTAGGTTACGGTGTCCCAGGCGTTGTGGATTCCGTCGAAGAGCAGGATCAGAGTGATGGCGGCGATGGCATCCAAAGATGCTAACGGATGCCGCCTGAACAGGATGCCGGCCGCGAGTAAAGCCGCGTACCCCAGCAGCGGCAGAGCGATATACCAGAACCAGTCCCCGGCGTCCGGTTTGTATGCAGCCTTGATCGCATGCCAAATTCTTGTGGAGGCGTAGCAGACGCCCGCCACTCCAACACCCGCGATAAAGAAGCGGAAAGCGAATACCGAATGCCAGGGGACGTTCATTCCCGCCGAAATCAGCAGGGCGGCGCAGAAGAGGACGACGGTTGGAGTGCCGAAGGCGCGAATTTCGGGCTTGCTCCCCCCCGGTGCGCTCCGCGGCAAGCAGCGACATGACCACGAACTGTAGTCCCGTCAAGGCGCCCGCCGAGGACCCGGCGATTACATAAAAATTGGCCCAGCTAGAGAGGACCGGCGCCGCTTGCTCCATCGTTAAGACACGATACTACGGCGCGCGTTAACCGTCTCGATAGCGCATTCACCTTTTGCACCTGGCAGAACGGTGCCGAACGTGCGCCAAATGCAGCATTCCGGTTTGGCGCTCGGAGTGCTACCACTCTCCTCGTAATAGGGAGTCTGTATTTCCCGCGAGATTTCTGATATGATCTGGGGACGTAATTCCAAGCGCGGAAACTGAACCGGAGAGCTTTTGTCTCTCCCTGTGCTCAGAAGAGGGGTAGATTAACGATGGCTCGAGAAAGCGTACAAAAAAAACTAACGCGGGTGCGTCCCCCGCGGGTGCAGATCTCATACGATGTGCAGATTGGCGACGCGATCGAAAAGAAGGAATTGCCGTTTGTGCTCGGCGTGCTCGGCGATTTCATGGGACAGCCCGCCGCCGATGTCCCGCGGCTCAAAGACCGGCGTTTCGTCGATGTCAACCCGGATAATTTTGACGAGGTGCTCGCCAATATGAAGCCGCACCTGGCGTACTCGGTGGAAAACAAGCTCAGCGACGATCCCGACGCCGGGCAACTCAAGGTAGACCTGAATTTCCGCGCGTTGGAAGATTTCGAGCCGGAACAGGTGGCGCGGCAGGTGAAGCCGCTGCGCGAACTGCTCGACTTGCGCGGCAAGCTCAATGACCTGCGCGGGACGCTGCAGACCAACGAAAAGCTCGACGAAGTGCTCATGAAAGCGGTGTCGAACACGGATCAGCTCGACAAGCTGCGCGGCGAAATAGGCACCGGCGAAAAGAAGAAGGAGGAGGCGAACTGATATGAGTGAAACGGAACAAGCAACGCCCGGCGCGGCGGCTGTAACGACGGAAGCCGAGGGCAGCCTTCTCGATCAGATTGTCGAACAGGGGCGCTTCGGGCAGGAACCAGCAGCGCGCGAACGCGGCAAGGATCTGGTTCGCGAGTTCATCGCGCAAGTCCTGCAAGGCGAACTGGCGCCTTCCAAAGATGCCGAGCAGATGATCAACCAGCGCATTGCGCAAATCGATCACCTGGTCTCGCTGCAGCTCAACGAAGTCATGCATCACGCCTCGTTCCAGAAATTGGAGGGAAGCTGGCGCGGGCTGAAGTATCTGCTGGACAGCAGCGAAACCTCGACGATGCTGAAGATCCGCGTCATGAACGCCAGCAAACGCGAGTTGCTGCGCGACTTGCAAAAGGCGGCTGAGTTCGACCAGAGCGCTCTGTTCAAAAAAGTCTACGAGGAAGAATATGGCATCTTCGGCGGCGAGCCCTTTGGCGCGCTGATTGGGGATTACGAATTCACCAAACACCCGGAAGATATGGAGCTTCTGGAAAAGGTCTCTCACGTGGCGGCCGCGGCGCACGCTCCCTTCATGACCGCTGCTGGATCGGAGTTGTTCAATTTGCAGAGCTACGCCGATCTGGGCGCGCCGCGTGACATTTCGAAGATCTTCGACACTACCGAATACGCCAAGTGGAAGAGTTTCCGCGAGAGCGAGGATTCCCGCTATGTGGGCCTATGCCTCCCGCACATTCTCATGCGCCTGCCCTACGGGCCGGATACCAAGCCGGTCGAAGGCTTCAATTTCAAAGAGAGTGTGGACGGCACCGACCACTCGAAATACCTGTGGGGCAACGCCGCGTATGCGATGGGCGCGCGCCTGACCAATGCGTTCGCGCAATTCGGCTGGTGCGTGGCGATTCGCGGAGTGGAAGGCGGAGGCTTGGTCGAAGGCCTGCCGACGCACAATTTCCGCACCGACGAAGGCGACGTGGCGCTGAAATGCCCCACCGAAATCGCCATCACGGACCGCCGCGAAAAAGAGCTCGCCGACAACGGCTTCATTCCGCTAGTGCATTGCAAGGGGACCGATTATGCGGCGTTCTTCAGCGTGCAATCGGCGCAGAAAGCCAAGGTCTACACCAAAGACGACGCGACCGCCAACGCACGGCTCTCGACTCAACTGCCGTACATCATGGCGGTTTCGCGCTTCGCACATTATTTGAAATCCATGATGCGTGATAAGGTCGGCAGCTTTATGTCGCGTTCCGAGTGTGAGCGTTTCTTGAACACGTGGATCAGGACGTATGCGATCGCCAACGACGATGCGGCGCCTGCGATCAAGGCGAAAAATCCGCTGCGCGAAGCGCGTGTCGATGTGGTGGAAATTCCCGGCAAGCCGGGCGCCTATCGCGCCGTGGCGTTTTTGCGTCCGCATTATCAGCTCGATGAGGTGGGCGTTTCGCTGCGTCTGGTTGCGGACCTTCCGCCTCCGGCGAAATAGCGGCGGTGGGACAGGCGATCGCCGTTCGTCGTTTGCCGGAGTTAACGAGTGTTTTCAACCGGGTGAACAGTCCGGAAACTAAAAGTGCGTTTAGAAAAAAAGAGGAGCATACATTATGGCAGTTGAAATTTTTTTGAAGTTGGACGGAATCGAAGGCGAATCGACGAAAAAAGACGCCGAAAACCAGATTGAGCTTTTCAGCTTCAGTAACGGGGCTTCGAACCCCTCCAGCGTCTCCATGGGAACCGGAAGCGGCGCTGGAAAGGTAGATCTCAGCAGTCTGAGTCTGCAGAAGCAGCTCGATAAAGCGTCGCCGAAGCTGTTTATGGCTTGTTGCAAAGGCACGCACATCGCGACCGGTACGATGATCGTTCGCGAATCGACCGGCGACGTGGATCCGAAAATCTATTATCAGTACGACATGAAGGAAGTCTTTGTGGACAGCGTGAGCTGGGGCGGCGCCGCCGGCGGCGGCAAGCCTTCCGAGTCGGTTTCGCTTTCCTTCAAGTCGATCGTGCTCAGCTATTGGCCTCAGGAGTCGAGCGGAACCCTGGGCACCAAGATATCCGACGGCTGGGATGTCTCGACCAACACCGTGGCTAGCGCGTAAGACACTGTCGATGGACGCGCAACAACTTTTCAAGGCCGGGAAGCTCTCGGAGACCATCTCGGCCTTGAACCAACATCTGCGGGATAATCCGGCCGATCTGCGCAGCCGCACGTTCCTGTTCGAGGCTCTGTGTTTTGCCGGCGATTATGACCGCGCGGAAAAGCAATTGGATATTGTCGAACGCGAGGGGGAAAAGGAATCTTTGCTCGGCACTTTGCTCTACCGCGCGGCGCTTGCCGCCGAGCGCACGCGCCAGGAGATGTTCGAAAAGAAGACCTATCCGGAGGCACTGGTCAATGGCGCCTCCGGTTCGGTTTCGGGCAAGCTGAACGGGAAGGAGTTTCAGTCACTATCCGATTCCGACCCGCGCATCGGCGGAAAGCTGGAGGTCTTTGCCGGAGCCGACTATTTCTGGATTCCCCTCGCCGACATCGCTTCACTCCAGATCCAGCCGCCGAAGCGTCTGCGGGATCTGCTGTGGACGCCTTGCGTTCTGAAGACAGGACCGGCGTTCCGTTCGCGCGAACTGGGCGAAGTGCTGCTGCCGGCGGTTTCGCCGCTCTCCTGGCAGCATCCCGACGGCGAAGTGCAGCTTGGGCGCGTGAGCGAATGGTGCGAGGACGAAGCCGGAGAAGTGGCGCCCTACGGCCTCAAGAACCTGCTCGTCGATGGCGAGGAGGTTCCGCTGCTCGAAGTGCGGGAGTTGGAGATTTATCCGCAGAAGGTTCGCCGACTTGCCGAATCCGAGCCGGAAGCGTAAGCGCCCTAGCAGAACCGCGACCGTCAGGGAGCGGAAGCCGAGCGATTAACGATGGCCGATACTGAGCGATTTCTTGAGCCGGTGCCGGGCGATGCGCCCACCGGCAAATATCTGAAATACGCGCCTCTCTATCCGGAGATCGAGGAGGCCCGCCGCCGCGAAGATCCCACGGTTGTGGCCAAGATGAACCTGGGGCGCGACGCCAAGGCGGCCGATTTTAAGCGCGTCATTAAGCTGGCCGAGGACGCGCTGGTTTCCAAGACCAAGGATCTGCAGATCGCAGCCTGGCTGGTCGAAGCCTGGACCGTTCGAGACGGCATTCAGGGCTTGCTTGCCGGAATCCGGTTGCTTCAGGAGTTGCTCAACCGCTTCTGGGACGGACTATATCCGGAAGTGGAAGAGGGCGATACCGGGCTCCGTTCCATGCCTCTCAACTGGCTCGGCTCTTCCTTCGACGTCGATTTTGCGGTTCGCAATATCCCGCTCACAACCCCGCGTTCGTTCACTTGGCTTCAATATCAGGAGTCCAAGCAGGTTGGATATGAAGTCGAAGTCAAGGGGAACGCCGCCCGGCAAAAAGCGCGCGACGAGGCGATCAAGGAAGGCAAGCTGGCGCCCGAGGATTTCGATAAAGATTTCGACGCCACGCCCAAGTCGTTCTACAAGGAACTGTCGGCATCGTGCGCTTCGGCTCGCGATTTGATTCGCGCACTCGAGGCGTTTTGCGACGAAAAGTTCGCCGACGATCCTCCTTCGTTTTCGCCGTTGAGCAAGGCGCTCGAAGAAGTCAAGAACGTTGTCGCAACCCTGCTGGCGCGCAAGCTCGAAAAAGATCCGGACCCCGTGGAAGCGCCCGAAGCGGAGGCCGAAGCGCCCGCCGAGGGCGAATCCGGCGAAACCGAAGCTGCTCCCGGCGCGCGGACTCCCGACGCCTTGGCCAAACTCGACGGGCAGATCGCTTCGGCGGATCAGGCCAGTCTCCATGTGATCGCCGCGGCCGAGTTTCTGCGCCGCAAGAGCCCGGCCAGTCCGGTCGGCTATCTGCTGCCGCGCGCGTTGCGCTGGGGAGAGATGAGAGCCGCGCCGAATCCGTTGGCGGATTTGCCGGCTCCCTCGGCCCAAGTGCGCACCACGCTCAAGAATTCCGCTGCCGGCAATAACTGGCAGCGCGTGCTCGATACTGCGGAGGCGGCGATTAGTAGTTCCTGCGGCCGCGGCTGGCTCGATGCCCAGCGCTATTCGATCAAAGCCTGCGACCAGCTTGGCTATACGGCTGCCGCTAAGGCGCTGCGCGTGGAGCTGAAGGCGTTTCTGGCTGAGTTTCCCGAGTTGCCGGCCGCCGTGCTCGGCGACGACACCGGCACCGCCAATCCGGAAACGCTCGCCTGGCTCAAGCAGGAGGGGCTGATTGCGTAGAAGTTATCAGTTGTCAGTCAGCGGAAAGCTGACGGCTGAAGACTAAAGGCTGTTTGCTGACGTGATGGCTAACCGAAACGAACGCCCGATTACGTTACCGCTGCTCGACCGGCTTATCGACTACGAGCCTAAGCAGTCGGAAGAGCTGCCGGTTTCGCGAGCCGAATCGGTGAGGCGGTTTCGCGAGGCGGTCCGGCGCGATCTCGAATGGCTGCTCAATACGCACCAGCCGGTCCTCGCTCTCGAAGAGGATTCCCAACTTGAAAATTCGCTGCTGCGCTACGGTCTCCCCGATATCAGCGCTTTAAGCGCCCGAAACGTGCAGGACCGCAAGCGGCTGACCGAGGCGATTCACAGCATCATCGAAAAATTCGAACCGCGCATCGCCAACGTTCGCGTCAGTCTGGCCGAAATGGGCGAAACCAAGCTCCCTGTGCTCACATTCGTGATTGAAGGCGCGCTGCGCATGGACCCCGGTGCCGAGTACGTCAGTTTTAATACCGTGCTGGATTTGGCCAATAAGGAATACAAGGTCCAAGGGGAAGCCAGTGCGCGATGAACTGAAAAAATATTACGACGACGAGCTTTCCTATCTGCGCCAATTGGGCGCCGAGTTTGCGGAAAAGTATCCCAAAATCGCCGGCCGTTTGCTGCTCGATCCCGCCGAGTGCAAGGACCCGCATGTCGAGCGTCTGCTCGAAGGGTTCGCATTTCTCGCAGCGCGCATTCATCTCAAAATCGACGACGATTTTCCCGAGATCACCGAATCGCTGCTGGAAGTGGTTTATCCGCACTTTCTCCGGCCCGTGCCTTCGATGTCCATCGCTGAATTCAGCGTCGATCCCGAGCGCGGAAAGCTGACCAAAAGCATTTCGGTCCCGCGCAACACCGTGCTCTATTCCCGCGCCCAGGTGGATGGCGTACAGTGCAAGTTCCGCACCTGCTATGAAACCGCGGTGCATCCGGTGCGTGTGGCCGCGGCACGTTGGGCGGCACCCGAACGCTTGCACCCTCCGGTGAAAGCGAGCGGCACGGCAGCCGCTTGCAGTATCGAGCTGGACTGCTTTCCGGACGTCCAGTTCGCGAAACTCGGCCTGACCTCGCTCGGCTTTTATCTCAACGGCGAGAGCACGCTCATCCATACGCTCTACGAGCTGCTGTTCAACAACTGCGCGAGAATTCTGCTGCGCAATCCCGATGACGAGCGCAGCGCGCCCATCGAACTACCGCTGAATTCGCTGTTTCCCAAAGGCTTCGACGAGAACGACGCCATGCTGCCTTTCCCGCGCCGCTCGTTTACCGGCTACCGCATCGTGCAGGAATATTTCGCATTTCCGGAAAAATTCTTCTTCGCCGAACTGGCCAACCTCGATGCGCTCGCCGCTGCGCAATTTACCAATCGCGCGGAAATTGTTTTCCTGATCTCGCCTTTCGAACGCGCCGACCGCCAGCAATCGCTCGAACTTGGCGTTTCCGAAGCAACCTTCAAGCTGGGCTGCTCGCCCATCGTCAATCTCTTTTCGCAAAAGGCGGAGCCGGTCCTGCTCAGCCAGATGCACTACGAGCACCAGGTCATCCCGAACGTGCGGCGTTCCAATGCGCTGGAGGTGTTTTCGGTGGATGAAGTGCTCACCTCCAGCCCGGACCGCAAGGACGTCACCTATTTCGAGCCGTTCTATTCGAGCCATACCGGCCGCAGCGGAAAGGCGCCCGCCTATTGGCATGCCCGGCGCCGTCCGTCTCCACGCGCCGGAGACCACGGAACCGAAGTTTATCTGTCGCTGCTCGACGCCTCCGGACGGCCGGCAAAGATGAACGGCGAGACTCTAGCCATCGCCTGCACCTGCACCAATCGCGATCTTCCCGAACGGCTACGCTTCGGCAACGAAGCCGGCGATTTCGAACTCGAAGGCGGCGGCGCGGTCAAGCGCATCGTGTGTCTGCGCAAGCCGACCAGCGTGCAGCGCCCGGCGCTCGGCCGCGGCCTCGAATGGCGTCTCATTTCCCAGCTTTCGCTGAATTATCTATCGCTGGTCGAAGAGGGCCGCGGCGCGCTCCAGGAATCGCTGCGCGTCTACAATTTCGCCGAATCGAGAACGCTCGAACGGCAGATCTCCGGCATTGCGGCGCTGGTGAGCCGCAAGCACTCGGCCCGCGTGGTCTCCGACCACGGCATCAGCTTCGCGCGCGGCGTGCGCATCGAGATGGAATTCGACGAGGATCTCTACGACGGCGGCGGCGTGTTCTTGTTCGCCTCCGTCGTCGAATATTTTCTAGGTTTGTACGCGTCGTTGAACAGCTTCACTCAACTCTCTGTACGAACCAGGCAGCGAAAGGAGGTGCTGCGGGAATGGCGGCCGCGAGCGGGACAGAAAATCTTGCTGTAGTCCGGCGCAGCGGCCTCGACGGGCTGCTCTTCGACGAGCCGTACCGTTTCGAGTTCGCGCAGGCGGTGCGTCTGCTGCGCCGGCTCGATCCGCAGCGCGCGGGCGTCGGTCTGTTTCAGCCGCCACGCTCGGAAGTGGTGCGTTTCGGCGTCACGCCCTCGCTCACGTTTCCAGCCAGCGAAATCCAGGAACTGCACGAACGCCCCGATGCGCCGCCGCTCATGCGGGTCAATTTTATGGGGCTGGTCGGCCCGCTCGGCGTGCTGCCGCTCTATTACACCGAACTCGCCGCCGACCGCGTGCGCGTGCGCGACTACACGCTGCTCGATTTCCTGGATATTTTCCATCACCGGCTGATTTCGCTCTTCTACCGCGTTGCGGAAAAGTACCGTTTCGTGGTCGGCTACGAACAGAGCGCGGATCGCTTTTCGGATTATCTGTTGGACTTGATTGGCCTGGGCGCGCCCGCTTTGCGGCGGCGCCAGGAGGTCGAAGACGAATCGCTCCTGCTCTATACCGGCTTGCTGGCACAGCAGCCGAAGAGCGCCGAAGCGTTGCGCCTGCTGCTGACCGATTATTTCAAAGTGCCGATCGAGATCGAGCAGTTTCTCGGCGCCTGGTATCGGCTCGACCGCGAAACGCAATGCAAACTGGACGATACCGCGCTCGATTCGCAGCAGCTTGGTTTTGGCGCCGTGGTGGGAGACGAGATCTGGGACCCGCAATCGCGTGTGCGCGTCGTGATCGGCCCCTTGCCGCTCGCCCGTTATCTCGATTTCCTGCCCTCGGGCGCCGCTTACCGCCCATTGTGCAGCCTGGTGCGCTTTTTTGCCGGCGACGAGTTCGATTTTGAAGTGCAGCTCATTCTGCGGCGCGAAGAGACGCCCGCCTGCGAGCTGGGCGCCACCGGCGACACCGCGCCGCGCCTGGGCTGGCTGACCTGGTCCAAGACGCGCGCATTACAATACAATCCTTCGGAGACAATCTTGCAGTTGTAGCTAAAAATGCCAAACCGCTTACTTGCGTGCGCGGCTCGGAATCGGGCTTCGACGACTTACCGGGCCGCAACCGCGAGGGAGCGGATCTTCAAAAAAGGTGATCTATGAACGTCAATCTCAAATCGCTGATCAGCAAAATGAACGATGCCACCCGTTCGACCCTGGAAGCGGCCGCCGGGCTGTGCCTCGCGCGCACCCACTACGAAATCGAAATCGAGCATTTCCTGACCAAGCTGCTCGACCGCCAGGATAGCGATCTGGCCCACATCCTCAAGCGGTTCGAGATCAACAAGTCTCGTTTCACCGGGGAACTCAATCGCGCCCTCGACAAGCTCAAGACCGGCAATGCCCGCACGCCATCTTTTAGCCCCTCTTTGGTGAAGCTGCTGACGACCGCCTGGACCATCGGCTCGGTGGATTATGGGGCCGAGCAGTTGCGCTCCGGATTCGTCGTGCTCGCGTTGGTAGGCGATGACGAGATGGCGCGCATCGCCCGCGACTTCAGCCGCGAGCTGCCGTTGATGCAGCCGGAAACGCTGCGGCGCGAATTTTTCGATATCGTCGTGAATTCACCCGAGAGCGCGGCTTCCGCTTCCGGCGAAGCGCTTGCTGCCGGCCCCGCTCGCGGCGACGGCAAAACGCCGAACCTCGATCAGTACACCGTCAACCTAACGGAAAACGCGAAGAAGGGGAAAATCGACAACGTTTTGGGGCGTGACTCCGAGATCCGCCAGATAGTGGACATCCTCATGCGCCGCCGCCAGAACAACCCCATCCTCACGGGCGAAGCGGGCGTCGGGAAGACCGCCGTGGTGGAAGGCTTCGCCATGCGCGTGGCCCAGGGCGATGTGCCTCCGCCGCTCAAGAACGTGATGATCCGCACGCTCGATCTGGCGCTGCTCCAAGCCGGCGCGGGCATCAAGGGCGAGTTTGAAAACCGCCTCAAGGGCCTCATCGAAGAAGTGAAGCGCTCGCCCGTGCCCATCATCCTGTTCATCGACGAAGCGCACACCATGATCGGCGCGGGCGGCCAGGCGGGACAAAACGACGCCGCCAATCTGCTCAAGCCCGCTCTTGCGCGCGGCGAACTGCGTACCATCGCCGCCACCACCTGGTCCGAATACAAGAAGTACTTCGAAAAAGATCCGGCTCTGGCGCGGCGATTCCAAGTGATTAAGGTCGAAGAACCCGCCGAAGCGCAGTGCATGGTGATGCTGCGCGGCGTCGTGGGCGCGCTCGAAAAGCATCACAACGTCCGCATTCTGGACGAAGGCTTGGCGGCGGCGGTCATGCTGTCGCATCGGTATCTGGCCGGCCGCCAGCTTCCCGACAAGGCAGTCAGCGTGCTCGATACGGCGTGCGCGCGCTTAGCGCTCGGGCAAAATGCAACACCCGCGGCGCTCGAAGACCTCCGGCGGCAGATCGACGATCTGGATGTACAGGAGCGCATTCTGCGGCGTGAATCGGCGGTCGGCGCGGACCACAGCCAACGCATGGAAACTCTCTTGAGCAAGCGCGCCGCCGTGAAGGAAAGCCTGGACGCTCTCAATGAGAAGTGGGACGGTGCCAAGGGCCTCGTACAGCAGATTCGTGATCTGCGCGGCCAGCTTGAAAT
>JBOGMI010000200.1:0-2410 GCA_050746645.1 Bryobacteraceae bacterium
CAAGTTCGCCCGGCTCACCTTGCGGGCCAAGCGCTTCCAGAAGATCGCCGGGACGAAGCGCGCGGCCTTCGGCAAGCAGCGCTTTCCAGGCGGCATACGTCGCTGCCGCCTCGACTTCTCCGTCAAAATCATAATCTTTGTTCTTGACGATGGCAAGTCCTCCGGTGTGGGCTGCCCAGCGAAAATTTTCGCGCGGCGCCTCCTTCATGCGGTGAATCCGATAGCGCGGCATAAACGTCTCAGTCTAGCGCCCAATGCCTGGTGCTTCTGTTTGTTTAATCCCTCTGTCACAATTGTGGACGAGAGTTTCTACCAGTCTCACAGGATGAATCGATATTGGCTCATTTTGCTGCTCCCCATTGCCCTGCTTCTGTGGTGGGGTTTGGATCGCGACGGGTCCGGCCCACAGATTCACTTCGATACCGCGGGCCGTATGATCATCAAGAGCACCGTTTCCACCAACGGCGAAGCCGAGCCGGCCGAATGGGCCGCCGCGCGCGCCGAAACCGCCGGTGTGGTGCGCGCCGTGGATGTGCAGCGCGGAGATAGGGTTGTCAAAGGGCAGCCGCTCGTCGATCTGGATATCGCGGCGGAGCAATCGGCGTTGGCCGCGGCGCTCGCCTCCGAGCAAGAGGCACGTGCGGATCTCGCTTCACTCGCTCACGGCGGCAAGGCCGCGGCTTTGGCCGACGTGAACGATAAGATCAAGAGCGCCCAAGCCGCGCTCCAGGTGGCCGAGCGCAATGACGCCTCCACCCGGCGCCTCTATGCCAGCCAGGCTGCAACCAAAGTGCAGTTACAGGACGCCAAGGACAAGGTCCATAGCGCCACCCTGCAGCTTTCCGCGCTGGAGGATCAGCGCAAGAACTTGGCCACCGCAAGCCAAAAGACCGTGGCCGAAGCCAAGCTGCGCGATGCCGAAGCCGCGGTTGATCTGGCTCGCCACAAGATCCGGCTTGGCAGCGTGCGCGCGCCGATTTCCGGAACGGTTTACCAGTTCGATCTAAAAGTGGGCGCCTATTTGCAGCCGGGTACACTCGTTGCCAAGATCGGCAAGCTCGATCAGGTGAAGGTCACGGTCTACGTCGATGAGCCGGATCTGGGGCGTGTGGCCAAGGGAATGCCGGTCCTGATTACCTGGGATGCTCTGCCCGACCGCACCTGGACCGGCCAGGTGGAGAAGCTCCCGACCGAAATTACCGCCCTGGGCACGCGCACCGTGGGCAAGGTCACCACCATCGTGGGAAATCCCCGGCACGATCTGCTCCCGGGGGTGAGTATCAATGCCGTTATTATTTCTCAGGTGGCGAAAAACGCCCTTGCGGTGCCGAAAGCGGCCCTGCGCACGCTCAATGGCCGGCAAGGCGTCTACAAGCTGGTAGGTGACCATCTGAGCTGGACTCCCGTTAAAACCGGCGTAAGCGATATTAACGATGTGCAGATTCTTTCCGGTCTCAAGTCCGGAGACCGCGTTGCGGATCGTGTGGTTTCTCCCAGCGACGCCGAGATGAAGAACGGCATGCGCGTGCATCCGGTGTTTGGTTGACGTTTCGCTTACGCAAAAACCGGGGACAGGCTTCGAACTTCCGGACCGCAACGCTTCTAAACCAAGCAAACTTCCAACCGGAAATTCGTTGCCTGTCCCCGGTTTTGGCGGTTTCGTGATTACACCGCAATGCTTCTAAACCAAGCAAACTTCCAACTGGAAATTCGTTGCCTGTCCCCGGTTTTCCTGATTACACTATAGTTGATTCATGACAAACACGAAAATTTACCGATCGATTTTGACCTGCCTTGCTTGCGGGGCTTTGTTGTGCACTCCGGCGTTTACCGCCCGCCGGCACGCCCGTGCCCATGCCCGTGCTCATGCTTTCAGCGCGCAGGATTTTGTGAATACCGTGGCTCAGGAGCAAATGATGCAAGTCAATCTGGCCAGGATGGTGGACAAGCATTCGGCGAATCGCGACGTGCGGCAACTCTCCACCCAGATCACCGATCAGCAGACCAGCGCCTATCACGACTTGCAGGCGGTTGCCAAGAAGCTGAACCTCACGCTCCCGCAAGGCATCAACAAAGCCGGAAACCGCATAATTGACGCGCAGTCGAAGCTATACCGGCAGGGGTTCAACCGCGCCTTTCTAAAAGAGGAGGCCGACAGTGCCAACCGCGAAGCCGATGCCTTTCAAGAAGCCGCCGACCATGCCGCCAACCCGGTTTTAAAGCAATATGCGACCGCTCAGTTGCCGATAGTGAAACTCAATTACGAAGAGTTGAAAGATTTCGCGCATTACCACCTGAACGGGAAGTAGTGGGGCATGAAAATGTGGCGCACGCACTCCTGCGTGCCGCGTCGAGACTCATCTCGACGCGGTTTTTCGACTCCTGCCTGCACTCCGCTTCAGCGTTCCTG
>JBOGMI010000201.1:0-1971 GCA_050746645.1 Bryobacteraceae bacterium
CGGCATTTATGACGTCAAGGATTTTGGAGCCAAAGCCGACGGGCATACTATCGACACGGCTGCGATCAACAAGGCCATTGCCGAAGCATCTTCGGCTGGAGGCGGTACGGTCCGCTTTCCCGGGGGCGCTTACGTAAGTTACTCGATCCATCTGAAAGACAATGTAACTTTATATCTGGAGTCGGGAGCAACGATTCTGGCCGCCGCGGATAAGTCGATGGGAGGGACCGGCGAATACGACCACGCGGAGCCGGGACCGGGGAATCATTACGAGGATTATGGGCACCGCCACTGGCACAACAGCCTGCTCTGGGGCGTCGGACTGGAGAACATCGCGATCCTGGGTCCCGGCCGCATCTGGGGCAAAGGTCTCAGTAAAGGATACGGGCCCGGCCCCAAACAGGAGACTCCAGGTGTTGCCGATAAGGCGATCGCATTAAAGAACTGCCGTAACGTGCTGCTGCGGGATTTCGAGATTCTTCATGGCGGCCATTTTGGGATCCTTGCCACAGGCGTCAATAACCTGGCTATCGACAACCTGAAGATCGATACCAATCGCGACGGGATGGATATCGATTGCTGCCAGAACGTCCGGATTTCCAATTGCAGTGTCAATTCTCCGTGGGACGACGCTATCGTCCTGAAAAGTTCATACGCGCTGGATAAGCCGGTCTCGACCGATATGGTCACGATCACCGATTGCCTGGTCTCGGGAAGTTTCGACGAAGGCACGCTGCTCGACGGCACTTATAAACGCTATCCGCCCGGAACACGACACATAGGCACTGGACGTATCAAACTCGGCACCGAATCGAACGGCGGGTTTCGCAACATCGCGATTTCCAATTGCATCTTTGACGGCTGCCAGGGGCTCGCGCTCGAGACCTCCGACGGCGCGCTGTTGGAAGACGTGGCGATCACGAACATTACCATGCGCTATATCACCAGCGCGCCCATTTTTCTTCGGTTGAATCGCCGGATGCGCGGCCCCACGGGCCGGTCGATTGGGGTTTTGAAGCGCGTGCTTATCAGCGGTTTGGTCTGCTCACACTCGGCTTCGCACATCGCATCTGTCATTAGCGGCATCCCCGGGCACCGGATCGAAGATGTGAAAATCGATAACGTCTATATCCAAACGGACGGCGGCGGAGAGCCCCAGCCTGAGCCGCCCGAGCTGGAAACTTCCTATCCCGAGCCCGGCCACTTTCATCCCATGCCGGCCGGCGCGTTTTTTATCCGGCACGTAAAGAACATCGAAATGAGCAACGTGGAAATCGCTTATATTAAGCCCGACCAGCGGCCGGCGTTCTATCTCCACGATGTCGATGGCGCCGATTTCTTCCGCATTAAGGTGCCGCAGATAAACGGCGTTTCCGCATTCGACCTGAACGACGTTTCTGATTTCAGCGTTGGCCGAAGCAAGCCAATGCCGGATACAACAATCGAGCACACCAGCCACAAGGATGTGTAGCGATGTGGCGCACGCTCTTAGCGTGCCGTACCCACACTCGTGTGGGTACCTGCTGCGCGCTCCTGACTCTGTGCCTGGCCGCGCAAGGCGCCGAGCTCAAATCCCTCCACAACGCCTTCGTCAACCCGCCTGCCAACTCCCGCATCATGATGCGCTGGTGGTGGTTCGGCCCCGCGGTCACCGACGACGAACTCGCTCGCGAGCTGCGCCAGATGAAGGCCGCGGGAATCGGCGGCGTCGAGATTCAGACCGTCTATCCGCTCAACCTCGACGATCCGGCGAAGCATTTCCGCAATCTGCCTTATCTGTCGGACGATTATCTGCACGCGCTGCACTTCGCTTACGAAACCGCCAAGCAGCTTGGCTTGCGCGTCGACTTGACGCTCGCCAGCGGATGGCCTTACGGAGGCGCCGAGGTGCCGGTGAACGAAGCCGCGGGAAAGCTGCGCGTCGTGCATACAGCGATTCCGGCCGAAGCTCGATCCGTTCCCATTCCCGCC
>JBOGMI010000202.1:0-1474 GCA_050746645.1 Bryobacteraceae bacterium
AAGCCCTGGGCGTGTTCAACGGTTTTCTTTGGGCGTCCGGTTATGACGAAGGCCATGTCTATCGCTTCGACGGGAACGAGTGGACCGATCTTGGCCGGGTTGGTGAAGAGGAGAATACACAAACATATGCCTTTGCCAGCTATCTGGGACGGTTGCAGGTCGCGACATGGCGAACCGGCAAAGTGTTTGCCTGGCAGAACAACGCCTGGCGCGATCGAGGCCGCCTCGGCGAAGAACTCGAAGTGATGGGCATGCTGACGCATAACGGCAGCCTTTATGCGGGCGCCTTGCCGCGGGCGCAAGTCTACCGCTACGACGGAGACGGTAACCGTTCACGGAGTTTATGCCATCCGCAGGTGAACGGGCGCGCAGAGGCAGACAAGCGTGGATAGCAATGGCCGATGTGCCCCAGGCGAGATGGCATTAAGAGCTGTCGAGCAGCAGACTCGGCGCCGGAACGCCAGCGAAATATGCCCGCACCGCATCATGCAGGAATTCGAAGATGGAACGCCGTTGTTTGTCGCATGTTCCAACCGCTGTCCAGATCCGTTCGCACCAGGTCTGGCCCGTTTGCCCGCGAGTCCCTTGGGTGATTCGCCGGTGAATCGCCACAAAGCGAATCGCCTGCTCCGCCACATTGTTGGTTGGCTCGACGCCGGGCGTCGTGATGAAGCGGAAAAAGCCCTCCGTGTTCAGCCGGAACCGCTCAGCGATGTTTTCCGATTCCCGCGTGCCCGGAGATTCCATAAAGGCGTCACAGCAGATGTCCGCCGCGATCCGCTCCAGCGACGCACGGAACGTAGCCTCCGAGGCGAACTCTTCCCGACGATGGATGGTTCGAAAAAGCTTCTTCAGGTGCCCCAGCAGACGCTGGCCGTACTCGCGGTTCTCGGCATTCGGATGCTCGGCCAAAAACTTTACGTCGCGAATGAAGTGGGCCAGGCAGAATTGCAAGGACACGTTCCCGTTAAGCCGCATGTATTTGCGGTAAGCCGAGAAGTAGTCGCAACCCAGCACGCCGTCGAATTCGCGGCCCAACACTTCCAACAACACATCCGAGCCACGCGATGGCGAAACCTTGAACAGGGTGAAGAGCGAAGCGCGAAAACACCAAGTCCACAGCCGCCGGCCCTGGTCTTTGTGTCCGGTCTCGTCGACATTGAGCGAGTCTTGTTCGGGCAGCAGCCGCAACAGTTCTTCATACGGGTCTTTCAGGCTGACGCTGACCTTGCGGACCACCTTCGCCAGCAGTCCGCGGCTGACTCGCACTTTCAGCACGTCGCGGAACACCTTGCGAACCGAGGAGAACGACAGGTGGCAGGCGCCCTTCAGGAAGCCCACGAAGGCGGTCAATCGTGGACCGACCAGCCCCGCCCGCACCAACTCTTCGGGCAGGGCGCCGTAATGGACCCGTTGGCACTTCTCACACCACTGGGCGATGCCGCGGTGTTCCTCGATGACCACCGGCACAATA
>JBOGMI010000203.1:0-4716 GCA_050746645.1 Bryobacteraceae bacterium
CGGCGATCCCGGACGGGAAATCGAGGGTCCGATGGCGACGATCATTCTGGGAGGACTGTTCACCGCCACGGCACTCAACCTGCTTGTGATGCCAACCCTGGCATTACATTACGGACGTTTCGCAACGAGGCTGCAATTCGCGCTGTAACGACGCCGGCTATTTCTTCGCACCACCGTCACTTCATCTCGGGCCGGTTCATTGTACTTCGTGTCGGATACTGGGCCAAGCCCGCGTGACTGGAAAGGCTACACGAGTGGATTGGCGAGCGCCTGCTCGACGAAGCCCAGGAAAATTCGCCGGCGCAGAGGCGACTTCCGTTGGCCAGGAGCCGGGCAAGTAATCGCTCACCAGTTGCATCCCATTGCGTGCGCCCTAGAATGTCCACGACCACTGACGGTTGCGGTATTTCCGAAGCATTGCAGGCGAAGCTGATCCAGCCGTTCACCCAGGGCGATGCATCGAGTACCCGAAAGCATGGAGGCGTCGGATTGGGGCTTGCGATTTTGCGGAGATTGGCGGAACTGATGAGCGGCAGGGTTGGCGTGACCAGCTCTTCTGTTAATGTGGGATCGACCTTTTGGCTGGAACTGGAGCTACCGCTCGCACCCGCCGCGGAGAGTGCACAGCCAAATCCCATTTCAGGCCGCGACATTTCAATGCAAAGAAGCGGGGATTACAGCAGAGTCCTCCTGGTGGGCGGCGATGCCGCCACGCTGCGGGCGACGGAACACATACTTCAAAGCCTCGGCCGCCAGGTGGACATCGCCTGTGACTTGAACGCTACCCTGCATCTGTTACACCGCGATCGCTACGCCTTGATCCTTATCGATTTCCAAATACTGAAGGGGAACGGCTTTTTGGCTGTTTCGAGCATCCGCGAACACGAACTGTGCACAGGCCGGGCACGCACGCCGATCGTCGCGCTCGCGGCGAACGCTATGCCGGGCGACTGCGAGCATTGCATGGAGTCAGAAATAGACGACTATCTGCCCAAGCCGCTCCTGCCCGAGATGCTCAAGCGCTGGACGGGACCGCAGTATGACAACTCCTCATCGCCGAAGGCGTGAGTGCGATGCCATATCTATCGCTGGCCATCGAGCCTGTTTTGACGCTGATTCCATTTTCTCACCTCCGCTTACGAGATGCCCTGCGCAACGGCAGGGGCGGAGGGCACCTGCATGGCAGCATGCGAATTTCCGTTTGACAATCATCGTGCGACCCTTGCGATGCCCGGCCCTCCTTTCGACTAGGGCGATGCTGTAAAAGCCGGGCGGTACGGCAACTCATCGTTTTGCTGAGGGCGCTTCACCGCCGATGCCGTAAGGCAGTCATGCTCGATGAGCCGAGGCGCCTGATATCCTCGACCGATTGACAGGCGGGAAGTACGGAAGGTCGGACCCATCTGGCAAACTGCCCACCCAATTACCCACCCAGAGGCGCATTTTTGGTGTTTTGTTTGACGTTTTGCACGAAAATATTTACTGTGTAATCAAGGACTTGGGCGAGGCAGTCTGGTTCGGGACCAGGAGGTCGGAGGTTCGAATCCTCTCGCCCCGACCAATCACACTAGAGCGATGCCATGACCATTCCCGCGAGGTATGAGAACGGTGTTTTCAAGCCTCTTCAGGACGTACCAGTCCAAGAGGGTACGGTTGTACAGGTGCTCCTAGGCGTGGTGCCACTGTCGAAAAGAAATTCTCCCATTGCGGATTCGCCGTTTGCGGGCATGTGGAAAGATCGCGACGACATGGCCGATAGCGTCGAGTACATAAACCGGCTCCGCCGTGACCTCCACGGCTGATTTCGGTTTCACTCCTGTGCCGTTCTTAATCGACAGCAACGTTCTGATTGACGTTTCGCGCGGAGACTCGGGGGCAATCAAATACGTTGACAACCTTGCGGAACCGTGGGCTCTTTCACAGGTTTCAGCATTGGAGCTCATCGTCGGCGCTCGAAACCAGCGAGATCTCGCGACGATCGATCAATTCCTGTCACACTACCCGGTCGTCCCGCTCAACGAGCATATAGGGACAAGAGCCTATCAACTCTTGAAATCCTACGCAAAGTCAGACGGACTTCATGTATTCGACGCGATGATCGCGGCAACTGCGATCGACAGGGCACTTACGCTCGTTACGCTCAATCGAAAGCATTATCGGATGATTGAGGGCCTTACACTCGAAATTCCGGACTATTAATTCCGCGGGAGCGCCTGGTTCGGGACCAGGATCGCAAAATCGAGATTGGCGTCCGCGAGGAATCGGATGTTCACTAACTTGGCTTCCGCAACTCCTCTTTCGCGCGCTGCAACCGGTTCCAAAGTTCCGGGTTGGCTTCGGAGAGTGGAATGGCCGATTTCTGAATCCGACGCTCCTCGTCATCTAAATACTGCTGCACCTCCGCCTGGTGATCCAAATAGAATCGCGCCGTAGATTTGGCCCAATCCCAGCAGCCGAAAACTTTGTTGGATTGCGTCGGGCGAGCTGCCGCGCTTGAAGGCATATACAACGGAGTCGAGCGAAATGCGCGTGCCCGCAATGTAATATCCGCCGTTCCGTTCCCGGATGTACTCGCTGGTCATCCGACCCTCTCGAACTTCAGTGTCGCATTGCGCTTTGCTCTCAGCAAACTCCGTGCTCTTGTGACCGCCGCTCGTGCTTCTTCAACGCTATCAGCCAAAGCCGTAAGATGCCCCATTTTCCGCCCCGGCCGCGGTTCGGACTTGCCGTAAAGATGCAGCTTCACATTCGGCACGGCCAATGCGGCCGCCCAGTCAGGCTCGCCGTCGCTCCAGAGCTCGCCCAGCAGATTTGCCATGGCCGCCGGCGATAGCTGATCGACCGCCCCAAGCGGCAGATTGCAGACCGCGCGAAGCTGCTGCTCGAATTGGCTGGTGAGATTCGCGTCGAACGTGAAGTGGCCGGAGTTGTGCGGGCGCGGCGCGAGCTCGTTGATCAGCAGGCGGCCGCCTTTGCTCACGAAGAACTCAACACAAAGGACCCCCACTACTTGCAGCACATCCAGAACATTGTGCGCAAGCTCTACGGCGTTGCGCGCAATCTCTGGCGAGATTTGCGCGGGGGCGATGGAAACATCGAGGATGCCGTTCGCATGGTGATTCTCGACCGCGCCGTAATGCACAAAATCGCCCGCAACCGATCGCGCAGCAACCACGGAAATCTCGCGTTCAAATTCCACGAAGGCTTCGAGAACGGCTTCGCGCTCACCGACGGCGCGCCAGGCCTCGGGAAGCTCCGTTTCGCTCTTGATCCGGTACTGGCCTTTGCCGTCGTAGCCGAAATCGGCGGTTTTGAGAATCGCGGGAAGGCCGATCTGGCGCGCGGCTTCGGCCAGTTCGGCCAAACTGCTCACACGTCGAAACGGGGTGACCGGCAGACCGGCCTGCGACAGAAATGTTTTCTCGCGAAGGCGGTGCTGGGCGATGTGCAGAACGTGGCCGCCGGGCCGAACGATCGTGCATTCGGCGGCCGCGGCGGCGGTTTGTGCCGGAACGTTTTCGAACTCGAAGGTCACGGCCGAAACACCGCGGGCGAACTTGCGCACGGCATCTAAATCTTCGTAGGGTGCGTCGATCTCGACGTCCGCGACCTGGCCAGTCGGCGTATCTTTGTCGGGAGAAAGCGTGTGGACGCGATAACCCATGCGCCGCGCCGCCATGGCGAACATGCGCCCGAGCTGACCGCTTCCGAGTATGCCGATGGCGCTGCCGGGAAGAATCGCAGCGCTCACGGAAGCTTGTCCTGGAGAACGGCATCGGTCTGCTGCCGCCGCCAATTTTCGAGGCGAACACGCAATTCCGGGTATTTGATCGCAAGAATGCTTGCCGCAAGCAGGGCTGCATTTTTCGCTCCGGCCGGCCCGATGGCAAGCGTTCCGACAGGTATGCCTGCCGGCATCTGCACGATCGAGAGCAGCGAATCGATCCCATTCAGCATGCTGCTCTTGATGGGGACACCCAGCACCGGCAGCGTCGTATGGGCTGCGATCATACCGGGCAGATGGGCTGCCCCGCCAGCCGCCGCGACGATTACCTCCAGCCCTCTCTCGATGGCCGTTCTCGCGTATTCCGCCATCCAGTCCGGCGTGCGGTGCGCGGAGACGATGCGCGCCTCGTGCGGCACGCCGAGCGCGTCGAGCATCTCTGCTGTGCGCTGCATCGTCTCCCAGTCGGATTTGCTTCCCATGACCACTCCGACGAGCGGTCTGTCGGCGATCGGCGCTGCGCTCATCCGCTAATCGCTCTGCGATCCAACGAAACGGTTCTGGCCGATTTCAATGGTTTCCGGCTGGATGCGGGCGCCGGCTTCTTGCAGGATGTGCAGGCATGCGGCCATAATTTCGGGGCCGATGCCGTCTCCGTGCGCAATGGTGACAGGTACAGGATTGGATGCCATAGCTACAGAAGCTATTACAACAAAGAGGTGTCGGTGGAGCGGCGGCCGTCCCATTTTTGAGACGGAAGAGTCCCAAAATCGGACACTTGGGCCAGCGCGCTCGAGAGGGCGGACTTGAGCCCGCGTGGAGCTTTTGCTCCGCAGAGCGGGGCTGAGCCCCGTGCGGGGTAAGCCCCGCCCTCCAAAATTTCCGGCATTCGAATTGCTCATCACGAATTGCATGTCCGGCACTTCGGCCTTCGCTTACGGCCTGCGCACACTGGCGAAAAGCCCGGGCTTCACCATTGCGGTCCTGTTCTC
>JBOGMI010000204.1:0-1544 GCA_050746645.1 Bryobacteraceae bacterium
CGAACGCCTGAAGGCCATGATTCAAACCGCAGCCGAGGTGAACGCGGCTATCATTGCCGGGCCGCTCTACTCGCCCGTCGGTTTCTTGCCCGGAAGGCGGCGGACCGAGGATGAGTGGAAGCGGGCCATAGAGGGTTACCAAGCTCTCGGCGATACTCTGGCGGCGTGCCGGGTGCAATTGGCGATTGAGCCGCTGAATCGTTTCGAGACATTCTTCCTGAATACCGCCGAGGATGCGCGGCATCTTTCGGAACAGGTCGCTCATCCGAACGTCGGGATTCTGTTCGATACCTTTCACGCCAATATCGAAGAAAAAGACATCGGCGCCGGCCTCCGTGCTGTTGGCAAGCACCTGAAGCATGTCCATACCTGCGAAAACGATCGCGGCACGCCTGGCAGCGGACACGTCGAATGGGATGGCGTTTTTGAGGCGCTGGCCGAACTGCGCTACGACGGATGGCTGACGATCGAGAGCTTCGGCTTTGCGCTCGAAGACATTAGCGCGGCGGCCGCGATCTGGCGCGATATCGAACAGACGCCCTCGGCGATCGCATTTGAAGGAATCAAATTCCTGAAGAAGAACGTCGCCCGGTTGGCATGAGCCAGTCCGAACAGTTTGCTTCGTATCCCAGCCTGCGGGACAAAGTGGTGCTGGTCACCGGAGGTGCTTCGGGCATCGGAGCCACGATCGTGGAGCAATTCGTGCGGCAGGGTTCGCGGGTTGCGTTTGTGGACATCGCCGCCGATGCCGCCAACGGTGTGGTGGAAAAGCTCCGTCATGGCTCGGAGCATGTGCCGATGTTTTTTCGCTGCGATGTGACCGATATCGCCGCTCTGCGCATAACCATCGCGGAAATCGAAAAGCAGATCGGGCGCGTGGGAGTTTTGGTGAATAACGCTGCGAACGATACGCGGCATGCGTACGCCGACGTGACGCCAGAATTCTGGGATGCAGCGATGGCCGTAAACCTCCGTCACCAGTTCTTCGCCATACAAGCGGTCGCGTCCGGCATGATCGCGAACGGAACCGGGTCGATTATCAACATGAGTTCCATAAGCTGGATGATTCCGAGCACCGAAATGCCCGCTTACATTGCGGCGAAAGCAGCCATTGTCGGTCTGACCCGCACCATGTCCCACGAACTCGGTGCATCAAACATCCGGGTCAACGCAGTGCTGCCAGGAGCGATTCTCACCGAACGCCAGAGACGCCTCTGGTGGACACCGGAGTACGAGATCAAGATCATGACCAATCAGAGTTTACAGCGCCATTTGACCGAAGAAGACGTGGCGCGCCTGGTGCTCTTCCTTGCCGCCGACGACAGTTCGGCCATCACCAACCAGAGCTACATTATCGACGGAGGATGGACGTGAAGGGGAGAACTGCAATGCTCAAGGACGCTTATTTCGATTCGCCGCTCAGGTACGCCCTCGCGTGTACCAGCTCCGGATTGCGTGATAGCAAACCCTGTTCGCGGCCCGCGAGCAATTCTTTGTAATATTTCTTCGCCTGAGCCGGTTCCTGTGCGAGTTCTGCGGCGCGA
>JBOGMI010000205.1:0-1149 GCA_050746645.1 Bryobacteraceae bacterium
CAGATCCGTTTGCATCTGCAGCTTGGCGATGCTCAAGTTCGCCCGGTCCAGATAGGCGAGCAGGTAGGCGAACATCAAGTACGGAATCAGCCGCCTCGTAATCCGCGCGCGCGTACGCACGGCTACATCGGTCCGCCGAACTTCCGGCTTGGATTGAGCAGGTCGCACGTGTGAGTCATCGTATCGCGAGCCCAAATTCGTGGCGCACGCAACATTTGTGGAGTAGGCCTTCGGCCTACCGCGGTCTCTCAGTCCGCCTGCCGGAGTGCGGAGCCATGCTGCGAAAAGCTGATACGGCTTTGGTTGCGGCTCGCCGGCGCTCTCGTTTCTGTGGGGCAGACTATCGCTGTTCGTGGTCTGCCGGTCTTCGAACCAACTGGCGAACGACAAAAAAGGATCGTCCGCTCCACCGCCTCAAACCTCCTGGAGTCTCATAAAGAGATGCACTTCTTTCCTGCACTCCGTCAGGCCATTCGATCCCTGCGCTCGCGGCCCTCCGTCTCGGCCTTTCTGCTTTTGCCGAACGAGCGCTCCAACCGTTCTTGTTCGGCATGACTCCATTTAGCATTGGCATCTGCGCCGCCGCGCCGCCCGCATCGATCCATTGAGCGCCTTACGCTACGAATGACGGCGTGGAGCATGCTTTCGGCCCTATGCCGCTTAAATAAGCGGAATGCCGGCATGCGAGTCATCCTTCGATGGTGTGAATCGCTGAAACGGAGCTGGAGCCGGAAGCGTAAGCGACCCCATCCTCGGACGGCAATAAAGTCAAGGTCGCTTACGCTTCCGGCTCCGTTTCTAGTGGGCTTATCATTCCGCGACCACTGCTTCTGAATGCGCCAGAATCTGCTGTCGAAGCTCATGCAATCGAATCGGTTTGGCCAGATAGCCGTCCATTCCCGCCGCCAAGCATCGTTCCCGATCGCCCACGATAGCGTGCGCAGTGAGCGCGACGATGGGAACTCGCGTTCCTGTCGTCTCTTCGTAACCGCGAATAGCCTCGGCGGCTTGGAAACCGTCCAATTCCGGCATTTGCACGTCCATGAGCACGAGATCGAAAGTCTGCTTTCGGAAGAGTTCAAACGCCTCGCGGCCGTTCCAAGCGACGATAGCTGTGTGGCCCTCCTTCTCCAGCAGACGTTGAGCGAC
>JBOGMI010000206.1:0-3221 GCA_050746645.1 Bryobacteraceae bacterium
CCCGCTTTGTTGTGGCGCACGCACTCGTGCGTGCCGCGTCGAGACTCATCTCGACGCGCGTTAAGGTCGGACTTGCAACGTCACCAAATTCTATCTTGAGTGCTCTACTATATTGTAGTAGCATTTGAAGGTAGAGGAGCGTATGCGTGCGCCGAGGCTGAGCAAGCTGGAACTTCAAATCCTGGAGGCGCTCTGGGCGGCAGGGAAAGCCTCGATTCGCGAGATTCAGGAATCCTTTCCGCAGCCTCGTCCTGCATACACAACCATTCAGACCACCGTATATCGGTTGGAAGGTAAGAAGGCTGTGCGCCGTGTCGAAAAGATCGGCAACGCGCACATCTTTGAGCCAACTCTGATTCGCGACGTCGCACGGCACCGGATGCTCGACGAAATTTTGAGTTTCTTCGGGGGCCGTGCGCAGCCGATGATGGCTCAGTTAGCCGAAGCAGGAAAGCTCAGCCTCGAGGATGTCCGAGAGCTGGAGAAAACGCTGAAGAGGCTTGAATCGGAGCAAAAACGGAAAGGGCGCGCCGAATGACCGCTGATCTGGCCAATCATTTATGGCAGTCGACCGCCTTCGCCATTGCAGCCTGGTTGCTAACACTCGTGCTTCGGCGGAACCGGGCTCAGGTCCGCTACTGGGTATGGCTCAGCGCATCGTTGAAATTCCTCGTTCCGTTCTCTCTGCTGATGAGCGCCGGCCGTCACCTGGAGTGGGCGCCGGCAATCCACAAGATCGCCCCGGCGGCCCCGGCCATCACGTCCGCAATGGTGCAAATGAATCAATCCTTTTCGGATGCGCTACCGCCGATGCCTGCCACCGCGGACCCTCGCGATTGGATTGTTTCCGTGATCATAGGGCTCTGGGCCTGCGGATTCCTTGCGATCGTGCTAGTGCGAATTCGAGCGTGGAGCCGCATTCGTGCCGCCGTAAGGTCCAGCACCGCGATCGGCGCCCACGCCGGAATGGAGGTTCGTTCCCTGCCGGGCCTTCGAGGACCTGGGGTGGTCGGCTACGCGTAAAGCGTTGAGTGAATCCGGAACCGCCGCCAGCCCTGATAGCTCGACGATCTTTGCTGCGCTGGAGCACCAGCTCGGGCTGAAGCTGGAGTCAAGTAAGCGCCCAATCAAGGTTCTGGTTGTAGATCACGCCGAAAGGCCCGAATTAGCTAAGCTTTTCGCACGCTGAAATAACCGAGACCACAAATGTGGTGCTATATTTGTTGCATGGAAATCGGAGTTCGGCAGGCAAAAGCGGAACTATCAAGGCTGATAGAATCGGCGCTCAGCGGGGAAACTGTGATCATTACGAACCACGGCACGCCTCTGGCGCGAATCGTTCCGGAACCCTCCAGACCCGCTCCGCAGAGAGGATTCGGATTCCTGAAAGGATCGCTGGCGCTTCAGCCCGGGTGGGATTCGCCGGAACTGGATCAGGAGATCGAATCAATGTTCGAGTGCCTCCAGCCTCCAGCAAAGCCTCGCAAACGGAAACAGCGGGGCCGCAATAGGGGGAAATGAGTCCCATTGAAATTGCTCCTCGACACCAATGTTTTCCTTAAGTGGATGAACGGTGAGAAGTTGCCCAAACGGGCGATGTCCCGGGTCGAAAATGCCAGCCCACTTTTCATTAGCATGGTAACGCCCTGGGAAATCGCCATTAAGAGCAATCGGTCTCCTAAGCTGAAGCTGCCTGACTCGGAGCAGGTCTTGAAAGGGATAGACGCGATGGGGGCCCGGCTGCTGCCGATAACCACCAAGCACACGGCACTGCTTTATTCGCTCCCGGCGCATCACAACGATCCATTCGATCGTATGATCATCGCTCAGGCTCTGGCCGAAGATTCTTCCGTCGTTTCGAGTGACGAGCGGTTTCCGCTCTATAAGAGTGCAGGATTACAGTTGCTCTGGGAGTAGCCAGCCCGGTTCGCCGTGGCGCAGGCACTCTTGCGTGCCGCGTCGACCACTCGTGTCGACGCTCGATAGGTGGAATTACCTCTATTTCGGCCCAAAATCCCACGAATAAATATCGTCCGTCGTCAGGTTACGCACGGTCATCGGCGAACCGTCCGGTGTCAGCCCAAACCAGTTACTCAGGAAAAATGGACCCTCTTCGACAGAAGCCAGACTCGCCACCTCATTCACCTTTCGGCCTCGAACCGAAATGCGGAAGACTCCGCGCTCGCCATTCTTCTTCGAAAGAAAATAGACGTACTTGCCATCTCGCGACCAGTTGGGATCGCCACTCGGCATCGAGGTGAGCTGCTCCCATTTGCGGGATGTCCACTCAAAAATATCCAATCCCCGGTCGCCGGAATGGTTGGCGACGATAAACCGGCCATCGGGCGACCAACGCGGAGTGAAATAGCCGGTAGACTCGGGCAGCTTGGTCATGCCGCATGTGTGGAGATCCAAAACGTAAAGCGCGACTTTGTTCAGTGGCGCCATTTCATTACCAAACACCAACCGCTGCCCATCCGGAGACCAGTCCGGCTCGCCGTAGTCGCGATCGGCCGCACACGGCGAATGCAAGTTTTCGCCATCTGCTCCGACCGTAAAAACACCCCAATCGTGACCGGCGCGGCGCCCCATGAAGGCGATGGTCTTCCCGTCCGGCGACCAACGCGGCAGCACCGCCCGCCGCATCGGTTCCGTGAGCTGAAGACAGTCGCTTCCGTCGGGCCGGCAGCGCCATAAAGTGTTGTTCGTTAAAGTCGTATACGCAATCCATTTCCCGTCTTTCGAAAATGCCGCTGTCCTCACGGGAACGGAAGGAAGCAGCGTGATGAACTGTTTGGATGCGGGATCGTAGCGCACCAGCTCGCCTCTTGGGTTCTGAGTGCGAACGAATAGCTTCCGGCCATCTTTGCTGGGGAGCGGCCCGCGATAGCTCATGGGCCCATCGGTGAGCGCCACCGGGGTTTCGTTGATCTGGAACCAAAAACTTCCGCTCTCCCGACGCGCCCAGATTTGGAATGTGCTCCCGGCGTGGACTTGAAAGACGAAATACTTCCCGTTGGCGGTCCACGAACCGCAGCACTGTTCGTATCGAAACTTGGGAAAGAGACGGTGCGGGCGCGATCCAGCCGCCGAAACTTCCCAGATCGACTTCGCTTGCGTCTCTCTATCCACAACCGTAAAGCGCAGGCGCCGGCCATCGGGAGACCAGCGAAACCAGTACGCGTGACCTGGCACGGAGAAGAGCCGTTTGCACGATTTGC
>JBOGMI010000207.1:0-4137 GCA_050746645.1 Bryobacteraceae bacterium
ACTTGGCGCTGAACTCGAAGGGTCGGAGCGACCTTTGATCGTCACGTCCGGGTTGGCGCTCCTGGCCAAGGGTTCCCTTGCAACCGAGGAAGATCCGCCTGTTCCTGTCTCCGATAACTACCCGCGCGCTTCGGAGCACACCGCTGCCTCCCTAGAAAAGCGGGGCGTTCGAGCGATTGTCGTACGCCTGCCGCAGGTTCATGACACAGTTAAGCAAGGTCTCGTCAGCCCTGCGATCCAGGTTGCTCGCGAAAAGGGTGTTTCGGCGTACATCGGCGACGGACTCAACCGCTATGCCGCAGTCCACCGGCTCGACACCGCCCGGCTCTACAGGCTGGCGTTGGAGAAAGGAACGCCGGGAGCCCGGTATCACGCCGTCGCCGAAGAAGGCGTGACGATTCGAGAAATCGCTGAGGAAATCGGTCGGGGCTTGAGAGTGCCGGTCGTCTCCCTGACTCCGGAACAAGCCGCTGAGCACTTTGGCTGGCTCGCCCCGTTCGTGGGTCTCGATCTTCAAGCGTCCAGCGCACAAACGCGAGAGAAACTGGAATGGAACCCCATAGGGCCCACCCTTATCTCCGATCTCGAGAACATGCAGTATTTCAAGTCTGAAAAACAAGCCTGAAAAAGGGAATGACCATGCAGTCCGACGGGCACCTTCTGGGACGAAAATGGTCCGATCCCGTGGTGATGGAGTCCCGTACCAAGCGCTCGCAATTTGGGCGGCGAATTCACGCTGCCGGTCACGTCCATTTCCCTCAAGCGCATGGGGTACGGTGCCATGCAACTGGCCGGCCCGGGCGTCTGCTGCCCAGCACCGTTGCTGCGTTCGCCACGTGGCTGTGGGACTGACGTGCGAAGCAAGCGGCATCGACCAGTAGCTCGATCCATGTCGTTCCAAACGCCGACTGTTCTCGGTCTGGATTTTCAGCCCAGCCGTGCCTGCGTCAAGGCGTCACGGCGAGGGTGTCGATGTTTGTGAACCGCATCATGAAATGACTCCTGCTGTTAATTACACGATGACGTCGCCCAGCACTTCGACGATGCGCTTGGCGATGTAATCGACGTGCGTTTCGAGTGCAAAATGACCGGTATTGAGCAGTTCCACCACGGCCTTCGGGTTGTCGCGTTTGAAGGCCTCCGCGCCCGGCGGAATGAAGAACGGATCATGTTTTCCCCAGATCACCAACGTCGGCGGTTTGCGATCGCGGAAAAATGCCTGGAACTGAGGATACAGCGTCAGGTTGTTGGCATAGTCCAGAAACAGATCGGCTTGGATGTCCTTGTTTCCCGAACGTTCCATCAGAAGCGTATCGAGCACATAAGACTCGGGCGCTATCTGCTCCGGATCGCTCGCGCCATGGATGTACTGCGAGCGGACACCTTCGGCGGAGAGGACATTGTCCTTGATGACTTGGCGGTGCGCCGGAGTCGGCTCGGCCCAGTAGGTGCGCACAGGTTCCCAAGCATCTCCCAGTCCTTCCAGGTAGGCATTGCCATTCTGGGAAATCAGTGCGGTGACGCATTCGGGTCGGCGCAGCGCCAATCGCAAGCCCGCCGGGGCGCCGTAATCGAAGACATACATCGCGTAGCGCTTCAAGCCCAGCGCATCGACGAAGGCCTCCAAAGTTTTGCCGAAAGCATCGAATGAATACACATCCTTGCGCTCGTCCGGCACCTGCGTAAAACCGAATCCGGGGAGGTCGGGCGCGATCAGCCGAAAACGGTGGCTCAGCCTCGGAATAAGTTCCCGATACTGAAAAGACGAGGTCGGGAACCCGTGTAACAACAGCAGCACGGGCGCGTCAGGTTCACCTGCCTCGCGGTAGAACATCCGCAGCCCGTCGGCATCGGCGTAGCGGTAGCGTACATCATCGAATAGGGCGGAAAGCGTTTTCATGTTGAAGCTCCTATAAAGGGAATAGTTCAGAATGGAGGCACAAGTCGCGATTGTTCCATCTGTGCGCGAATCGCGCGCAAACCGATAGTCAATACCGCCGTGGCAGCGCTGACAGCAAAGAACCCGCCGATCGATTCCAGAATGAAGTCGAATCGCTCATCTGCATCCTTTCGAGGAAAACCTGGTTAGTGATGCGCGAACGGTAGAAGTTGGCGGTGTTGATGTGATTGATACCCCGTTCAAAGGACGCGAACGTGGAAACCCTTGTCTAGCAGATGCCGGGCAACGGCGCCGCCCTGCTGGTCGGATGCGCCAGTGACGAGGATGGTGTGTGTTGTATCAAGCATGACTTTTCTCCTGAGTTGCTCTCGATTTTGCCCGGTTCGGAAATGGCAGGATCAGTAGGATCCTCTCCCGCTTGACCAACCCCGCTTCAGGGAAATGGATGTGCCCGCAGCGTGAATTCGCCGCCGAGATTGGTTCGATCGGTCACGACAATAGCTCCTGCCTGTTTATGGCATGTACTGGATTGAGATCAAACCTCAAAGGTCGAGGTGCTCGGCTGATTCAGCACGTTCAGTGCCGTACCAGCGGTTTAAGACCACCCGCTTCTAAAGGAATATCTGGGTATGTTCCTGCAAAGTTCGCGCGCCGCGCAGCATTTCTGGCGGATATTCAGGAGGAGACATCGACGCTCGCTTGTTCATACGCGAATACCATTCGATCAGTTTCGGGCAGTCGGCCGGAACAGGTACACCGTAGAATTGATTCGTGAACTCAATCAGCGCAGCCGCAACGCAATCGGCGATGGTGGGTGACGTTCCGTGGAGAAATGGTCCCACGAGCTTGGCTTCACCCACGCGCAGCTTGCTTGCATAACGTTCGGCGCCGAAAGTCGCCGCTCTCACGTCCTGGCGGTTGCGATCAGCACCTACGGGGCTGCCCTGACGCGCCCACAGACCGAAGAAAGATGTTGCCTCATCGAATATCGAGACAAATTCGCGGGTGATTGCTCGATCTTCGGGCGTCGCTCCGAGCATGTTCGGGACCGGGTATCGTTCTTCAAGGTACTCAAGAATCGCGATCGACTGTCCGATCAGGAGACCACTCCCGGTATCGAGAACCGGTAAGGAATGGGCCGGATTCAGACTCGATAGAAACCCCACGGGCCATAATTCCGGTCTGTGAGGGAATTCAACCTCGACCAATTCGAGGTCGGTGATGCCTTTCTCGGCAAGGTAGATCGTGATCCGTCGGGGATAAGGTCCCCAACCGAAATTATAAAGCTTCATTAAACGTCTCCTGTTTAATCGCCACCGCGGCGTTGCGTTCTTTCGGCGGCCCGAAGCAAGAAACACCTCGATGTGCGTGCCGATGCGGGTGAGACTGTCTTCAAAGCCTTGACCGTAGCGGTGCGATGTTAAGTCGCAAAACCCCAACTCGATCTGCATGCGACGCCGGTACATCGTGACCAACTGGTGTGCGCTGCACGTGAGGTTGGGTTTGGTGCCGGTTCACATCCCGCATAAAATCAAACGACTGCAAGTGAACCTGACCTCGTTCTTCTCGTTCCTCCGGAATTGTCAGACCTGTGCCATGCCCCCGTCCGCAAAGACTTCGCTTCCCGTCATGACGGCACTGTCATCCGAGGCCAGGAAAAGAGCGACAGCGGCGATGTCAGCGGGATCGGCAATCCGCCCCAGTGGCGTTTGGGCAACCAGGGCGTCATACAGGGCATCGCCCCCACTCGCCTCCGCGACGCTGTGTAAGCCAGGGGTCAACGTAGCGCCTGGCGACAGGACATTCACCCGAATACCCGTACCTTTGAGATCCATTGTCCAACCACGCGCAAGGTTGCGAATCGCCGCCTTGGTCGCGCTGTAGATGCTGAAGGCCGGCGTTCCCATCGTTCCGGTCGTCGACCCGGTAAGAATGATGGACGCGCCCGTCCCCATGAGGGGCAAAGCTTTCTGCACGGTAAAGACGACCCCCTTCACATTCACGTCGAACATCAGATCAAAGGACGCTTCCGTGATATCGCCCAACGGCTCCAGCTGCCCGAGTCCCGCATTGGCAAACAGCACATCGATACGGCCGTGTTCGGCGCGCACGGTCTCGAACAGACGGTCAAGATCCTCCAGCCGCGAGACATCCCCCTGGACCGCAGTCACATTCGACCCGATCTCTGCCGCGGCCTTGTCGAGCTCTTCCTGTCGACGCCCCGTGATGTAGACATG
>JBOGMI010000208.1:0-1016 GCA_050746645.1 Bryobacteraceae bacterium
GTTGCCACCGCCTCGATGCGCCGCATATCCGGGTTCAGATCGATCGATGCCAGAAACTCCGTAACATCCTTCATCTTTTCCCGGAAGCGCATGGCCTTGTCCGCATAGGCCGGATCGTGTTCGAGCAGTTCGTCGTATTCCTTCAAAGTCGAACCGCACCCGGCGGCATTGGTGAGAATGGCGTCAAAATCGGCCGCCGGAATCGCGTCGATATTATTTCTCGCAAGCGCCGCGGCTTCCTGCTTCAATCCCGAATGTAGATGCAGCGCGCCGCAGCAGTTCTGGCCTGCCGGAATCACCACCTCGCAGCCGTTCTTCTGCAGAACTCGCACGGTGGCTTCGTTCAGCCGCGCGAACGCCACATTCGCGATACACCCGGCAAGGAACGCTACGCGGTATTTTTTTTCTCCGGCCGCAGGGAACGTCTTGCCGATCTGCGAAAAGAAAAACGGGCGTTGCGCCTCCGGCGCCAGCGCCTCAATCCCGCCCCAATTGCCCCATCTCTTCAGAATGCCGCTGCCTCGCACTGCGCGCTGCAAGCCGGATGCCCGGTACATCCATAAACCCAAGCCCGCCGTGCGCAGCATTCCCCGTGATGGCAGCAGATAATCGAAAATCAACTTCTTCTTCAGGCGCGCTGACAAAGATTGCTTTCGCCCCGCCTCGATCTGCGCCCGGGCCGCTTCGATCAGCCGCCCATACGGAACGCCGGAAGGGCACGCGCTTTCGCATCCACGGCACGCCAGACAGAGTTCCAGATGCTCAATATAAGATTCCGTTACCGGCGCGCCGCTCTTGACCGCGTTCATCTGATAAATGCGGCCGCGCGGAGAATCCATTTCCAGGCCCAGTTCGCGATACGTAGGGCACGCGTTCAGGCACAGCCCGCAATGCACGCACTTATCCAGATCGGCCTGCGCCGGCCCTGCTTCAAATTCGCCCATACAATCGTGCGCGATTCAGCAAATGGTCCGGATCGAACATCTGCTTCGCTTTTTTCATCATGGCAAAGCTGT
>JBOGMI010000209.1:0-1240 GCA_050746645.1 Bryobacteraceae bacterium
AGAATCGGAGCGGCCAGGGACCGCTCCGGCGGAGGGAGAGGAGCAAAAAGGTTACTGTTCCAAGGACGATCAAGTCCAGTAGCAGCGCCCACAGGAAACCCCGATCTGGAGGTTTCTGCAAAAAGTAGGCGATCCTTCTTTGGGTTGCGATGTGAAGGATGACGCCCCAAATGTACAAGAAGCACAGGTTGGCGATCGAGAGCGCAATCGCAGCCCGCTTCAGGAGTTCCGTTTTCGCAGCAGGTACAGCCAGCGAAGATTGCCCTTTACCGGTTGTTTCTCCACCAGATGAAACCGTTCCTGACATGCCGCTTCAAACACCTCCTGAGTAAACGTTTCGTGCAGCGCCTCGCGTCCGCGCGTCAGGCGCCGGAACAGAGGATCTTCTTTCGGAACGAATTCCACAATGGCGTTGGACGTAGTCAGGTCCGCCGCGATTCCGACGATCTCGGCCAAAGGAATCCTTTCGGTAACCAGAAGATGATGCACCAGAGCCAGCATCATCACCAGATCGAACTGCCCGGTGGCGCGCTCGAGAAAAGAGGTGTATTCCGCGTTGCGCCAGCCTACCGCCGGGGTGGGACGGGCGGCATTGACCACCAGCGGCAGAATGTCGAGATTCGCAGCCGAAGCGCGCCGCCAGGTCTCGCCTACCACCGCGGGGTCCAAATCGGAAGCCAAGACCCGGGCCCCGGCGCGCGCGGCAATCTCGCTGAAATGCCCCGTGTTGCAGCCCATGTCGAAAACGGTCCGCGGCGCCGCCTGAGAGATCCACACGCGCACCAGATCGCTCTTGCGCTGAAATTCTTCGTCCGCGTAACTCAGGGTCTCGTTATACGAAGACCAGACCGAATCCACTTTTTTCGGCCGCACCGAACGCAGCAACCGCCCCAGCCGGCGCAATTGACTCTCCAGAATAAAACGCGCTTTTTCCGGATTTTCGGATCGCTTCGGGCTGTATAGCTTCCCGTCGTCTTCTTTGACGCGTTTGCCCAGCCAGGACGGCATCGACACTGTAGTCAGAAAGGGCGGGCGCAGACGCTGCGGCCAGGTGCAATACCGATAAACCTCCTCCGGCGTCAGTCCATCGGCATGAGAGAGAAAAATCTGATCCGTCCTCATGCCGAAGCGCTGGTTCATCAGCAGCGGCAGCAGGAACATGCGCTCGAATTGCGCGCTGGGCAGCCACGTCGGATCGGCCGGATCGCGCTTTTCGAACGACAGGACGTCCACAAAGACC
>JBOGMI010000210.1:0-1342 GCA_050746645.1 Bryobacteraceae bacterium
GCTGCGGCAGGCGCTCGACGGGCTCTTCGATCTGGCGATTGGCGGCACCGCGGTCGGTACGGGGCTCAACGCGCATCCGGAATTTGCCGAACGCGCGGCACGGAAAATTGCGGACCTGACCGGCTTGCCGTTTCGCTCGCATCCGAACAAATTCGCGGCGCTCTCGGCCCACGACGAACTGGTTTACGCGAGCGGCGCGCTGAAGACATTCGCAGCCTCGCTGATGAAAATCGCGAATGATATTCGCTGGCTGGCTTCCGGGCCGCGCTGCGGTTTGGGCGAGCTGACAATTCCCGAAAACGAGCCGGGATCGTCGATTATGCCCGGCAAATTGAATCCGACCCAATGCGAGGCCATGACCATGGTGGCGGTGCAGGTATTCGGCAATGACGCGGCGATCGGGATCGCGGGCTCGCAAGGCAATTTCGAGCTGAATGTCTTCAAACCCGTCATCATTTATAACTTTCTGCACTCCCTCCGGCTGCTTTCGGACGTCTGCCGCAGTTTCAGCGAGCATTGCGCCCGCGGCATCGAAGTAAACCGCGAGCAACTGGAACACTATGTTCAAAATTCGCTCATGCTGGTGACGGCGCTGAGCCCGGTGGTCGGCTACGACAAAGCGGCCAGGATCGCACACACCGCGCATGTGGAGCATTCGAGTCTGCGGGAAGCGGCGGTAAAGCTCGGCTACCTTTCGGCCGATGAATTTGATCGGTGGGTCAAACCGGAACAGATGACGTAAAAAGTGGGACAGACCATCGTCCTTTGTGGTCTGTCGCACTGCATGAAAATGTGGCGCACGCACTCGTGCGTGCCGCGTCGAGACCCATCTCGACGCAGCTTTTCGACCCTGTCGGTGCTCGGGAGCAAGTGGCAGACGACGAAAAACGATCGTCTGCCCCACCGTTTGCATACGTCCGCATCGCGGCTACCAGCCGTGCCCGCCGCAAAGGCCTATTAGGCATGGACCGGCTGGAGCCAGGCGCTGCCCTCTGGATCGCACCTTGCGAAGCCGTTCACACCTTTGGGATGAAATTCCCCATCGATGTCGTCTTCCTGGGCAAGAATGGCAAAGTCAAGAAGATCGTCCCGCGTCTCAAGCCATGGCGGATTGCGGCGTGTCTCACGGCATCGTCGGTGCTGGAACTGGAGGCGGGGGCGGCCGAACGTGCCCAGCTTCGGGTGGGTGCGCGCTTGCGTTTCGAAAAGGCGTAAACCTTCGGCCTGCATACGCCGATGAGTTGGATACGCATGCCTCTGGCTATCGTCATTCTGCTGCTCGCGCTGGCGTTCGCAGCCGGCTGGTTCGACTTACGCTTCCGGCGCATTCCGAATTGGCTGA
>JBOGMI010000211.1:0-14762 GCA_050746645.1 Bryobacteraceae bacterium
CCTCTGGTCGCCATCGAATCGGCAACCATCGACGGCCGGGCAGTCGAACGCGCCTCCCTTGCCGATATTCCCGCCGGCCCGACCCGCTTTTCCTTCCAATACGCCGGACTGAGTTTTGTCTCGCCGCACAAAGTGCGATATCGATACAAACTGGCCGGGTTCGATCGCAACTGGATCGATGCCGGGACACGGCGGGTTGCTTATTACACGAACCTTCCGCCCGGCAAATACAAATTTCAGGTCATTGCCTGCAATAACGATGGAATTTGGAACCGGCAAGGCGCCTCTCTCGCCTTTCAGTTAGAACCCCACTTTTATCAGACGCGCTGGTTCGACTTACTCGTGGCGCTCGCGATCGCTTTGCTCTGCTATCTCGCCTATAGCTGGCGGGTCCGGCAGGTGAAAGCGCGATTCGACGCGGTGCTGGCGGAACGGAATCGGATTGCCAGAGAGATCCACGACACGCTGGCGCAAGGATTTATCGGAGTTTCGGTTCACTTAGAAGTTGCAGCGAGCACTCTGCCGGCGACGGCGCAAAAGGCCCGCGAGCAACTGGAAACGGCGCGAGAACTGGTGCGGGACAGCATCGCGGAAGCCCGGCGCTCGATCTGGCAGCTTCGATCCGCGCCGGCGGCGGAAGAGAGTCTGGCTTCGCGGCTCTCGGGCTTCATCCAGCAGGCCGCGGCGAAGGCATCGTCGAAACTGGAGTTTCGGGTATCCGGCACGCACCGCCCGCTGCCGCCGAAAATGGAAAGGGAACTGTTGAAGATTGGAGAAGAAGCAGTGGTCAACGCGATCCGCCACGCGGATGCGAAAAGCATCAAGGTAGAGCTGATCTTCGAGCCCAAGCGCGTTAAGATGACAATCGCCGATGACGGGCGCGGATTCGCCGGGAACGGTTCGGTTCCGGAAGGGCACTTCGGCCTGCAAGGCATGCGCGAGCGCGCGGAGCAGATAGATGCCGAACTGCTGGTGACCAGCGCGCCGGGCGAAGGCACGCATATATCGGTGGAGGCGGCGATCCATTGAAGGAAGCGATCCGAATCATGGTGGTGGAAGACCATCACATTGTGCGCCACGGGCTGGTAGCGCTGCTGGGTATGGTGCCGGATTTGAGCGTGGTCGCCGAAGCGAGCGATGGGGCTCAGGCGGTTGAACTATTCCGTGAGCATCGGCCTGATATCACTTTGATGGATCTGCGGCTGCCCGTGATGAGCGGCGTGGAAGCGGTAGAGCGGATTCGGCGCGAATTCCCGACCGCGCGCATCGTCGTGCTGACCACCTACGATGGAGACGAGGACATTTACCGTGCTTTGCAGGCGGGCGCCCGCGGCTATCTTCTGAAAGGCATGTATAAGGACGAACTTCTCGATGCGATCTATGCGGTGCACGCGGGCAAATCGCGCATCCCCGCAGTGATTGCCGAGCGTCTCGCCGAGCGCATGGGCGGCCCGGACTTGACGACGCGGGAATTGGAGGTCCTACGGCTGATCGTTTCCGGATGCGCGAACAAAGAGATCGGCAATAAGCTATTCATTTCCGAGGCGACCGTGAAGACGCACATCAACAGCATCCTGAGCAAGCTGGGCGTAACTGACCGGACGCAAGCCACCACCGCGGCGATTCAGCGAGGCATTGTTCATTTATGAAAGCTTTCCTGGCCCTGTTGTTGGCGCTTACAACGAGTACAATTGCCGCTGCCGCCTGGAGACCAGCGACCTCAAGCGAATTGAAGTCATTCATTCCGCCGCGCGCGCCCGTCGTCAAGGAACACATCGAAACCGAGTTCCGCACCGCTTCGGCGATCACCAACGGCCAAGGGAAGTACGTTGGCGGCGCGGTTCTGATTACCGAAGGCTATGCCGCCGCGGGGAAATATTCGATCTTTTTGATCACCCAGGTTCCGCTCCTTGTCGAAGGTCTGCGGCTGCCGGTGGGGGAATATGCGATCGGATGGGCGCGGCATGGCAACGACGCCCTTACGGTCAAATTCTACGTAGCGCAGTCGGGAAAATTCGTGGGCCAGGTGGAGGCAGCGCGCATGAACCGAAAGGGGCGGATCGATTCGTTTCGCATCTATCCGCCGGGCGGGAAAGATGTGATCGAGATCGGGCGGTTTGGCATGAAGTACAAAGTGCCGTCCCAGTTTTAGGACGGCAGAGTCCCAGATTCGAACAGTCGGAGCGATCCCCTCCCGGACGGTCGGGGTTCTGAAGCGCAACAGAACCGCGCGCGTCAGCAAGCGGGTTTGGCATCCGAATTGCCTATGATGAATCGCATGTCCGGCACTTCGGCCTTCGCTTACGGTGTGCGCACACTGGCGAAAAGCCCAGGCTTTACCTGTGCGGTCCTGTTCTCGCTGGTACTCGGCATCGGCGCGAACGTGGCGATTTACAGCGTCGTCAACGGGCTTCTGTTCCATCCCGCCGGGATCAGCCATCCCGAAACGGTGATCGCGCCGCGGGTCAGCTATACGAAATTCGGTCTGAACAAAATCGTCATTTCGCCCACGGATTTTGCCGACGTGCGCGCGAGCAAACAGATTTTCTCGAAAGCGGCGATGGAGTATCCGGAGGGATTCAACTTTACCGGCGGCGATTCGCCTCAAAGGTTGGAAGGCGCACTCGTCACTTGGCAATGGTTCGATGTCTTTGGCATGCGTCCGCTGCTCGGCCGCGGGTTCGTCCGGCAGGAGGACCAGCCGGGCGCGAATCACGAGGCCGTGCTTTCCTACGGGACTTGGAAAAGCTTGTTCGGCGGCGACCGCGAGATTCTGGGACGCAGCATCGAGTTGGACAATACGGCGTATCGCGTGGTCGGCGTGATGCCTTCCGATTTCCATTGGCCGGTGGAAGCCGATCTCTGGGTTCCCCTGGCGTTGCCGCCCGAGGCATACGCCGCCGGTCACCGCTTAGACGAGGGATTTCTGGCCGTGGCGCGCCTGGCCCCCGGCGTGAACTACGCCCGCGCGGCGAGCAAGATGCAAGGGCTAACGAATCGTGTGCTCGATCAAATACCCCACGCGAAGAGCTCCGGGTGGAGCATGGTGATCGAGCCGTTCACCGAATACGCCTCGGGCGATCTGAAGACGCCGGTGCTGATCCTGCTCGGCGCAGTTGGGCTGGTCTTGCTGATCGCCTGCTGCAACATCGCGGGGCTGATGCTGGTTCGCGGAACCGCGCGTGCTCGCGAATTGGCCATCCGCGCCGCGCTGGGTGCGAGCCGCGGAGCCTTGATCCGGCAGGCGCTCGCCGAAACCTCTTTGCTCGCGATTGCGGGAATCCTGCTCGGTCTCGCCGCCGCGTATTGGATTCTGGATGGATTACTATCGCTCGCGCATACGCAGCTTTCCTCCGGCATGCTGGTTCACATCGACGGGCATGTGCTCGCGTTTACGGTGGGCGTTGGCATCGTGGCGGCGCTTCTATTCGGACTTGTGCCCGCCTGGCATGTCGCGCAATTGGGGCAGCACTACGATCAGCTCAAAGAAGGCGGCAGATCGGATACCGAAAGCCACCATCGCGCGCGGCTGCGCTCGGCGCTCGTGATCGGCCAGATCGCGCTGGCTCTAGTGCTTCTCGTTGGGACAGGGCTGCTTTTGAAGACGCTGGCGCATTTGCGTGACGTGAATGCCGGCTTCGACGCCCATCATGTAACTACCGCTTCGATTGCGCTGCCGATGCCGAAGTACAAGAACCCGGATAAAGAAACCGCGTTTCTGCGCACAACGCTCGAAACGCTTGCGCAAACGCCGGGCGTCGTTTCCGCGAGCGCCGCGAACACGGTTCCCTTCAGCGGCAGCGATCCCACAGCTTCCTTCAGTATCGAAGGGCATATCGTACCGCCCGGAAATCCCGGATTCTGGGGATCGTCCCGGTACGCCAGTCCGAACTATTTCAAGACCCTGCATATTCCTCTGCTTGCCGGCCGCTATTTCAACGATAGCGACCGCAGAGGCAGCCGGCCGGTCGCCATCATCGATATCGACCTCGCGCGCAAATATTGGCCGAACCGGAATCCGATCGGCCACCGTATCAGGCGCGGCTCGAATGTCTGGGCGACGATTGTGGGTATCGTGGGCCACGTAAAGCAATCGAGCCTGGGCGGCGATTCCGGCCGCGGCGCTTATTATTTCCCTATCTACCAGCGGCCGAGGAACGAACTGTTTCTGCTCGCGCGCGGCAACCTGTCGCAAGCGCAGCTCGCGGAGGCCATTCGCAGCGCGGTGCATACCGCCGACCCCTCGCAGGCCGTGTTCGATATGAAGACCATGCAACAGCGGATCGCGCGGGCGCTCGGGCCGCGGCAATTTGCAGCCAGATTGCTGATCGCTTTCGCAGTGGCAGCTCTTTTCCTGGCGGCCATTGGTCTCTATGGCGTGATGAGCTATAGCGTGACGCGCCGTACGCGCGAGATCGGCATCCGCACCGCACTCGGCGCGCCGCGCACCGCGATTTTGGGCATGGTCATCCGGCAAGCGATGCTGCTGGTTCTGACGGGCATTGTTGCCGGATGCATTGCGGCGGTGTTTCTGGCGCGATTGGCGGCCAGCCAACTGTTTCAGGTAAGTCCGGCCGACCCGGAGATTTTTGTATTGACCGCTTGTGTGTTAGCCGCCACCGGGCTGATCGCCGTCTGCATCCCGGCTTGGCGCGCCGCGCGCGTCGACCCGCTGACCGCCCTGCGCAACGAGTAAGCATTTTCGCAATCACGTTTATGGCCAGTAGCCGACGTATTCGTCCAAATAAATGTTGCCTTTGTAATTGATATCTTTGTGAATGCCGGTTGAGGACGAGTAATACAGAAACGCAGTAGTCTGCTTGAGCTGGGTGAAGAATTTCTCGGGCTCCGTCTTGGGCTGATCTTCGTTCTTCGCCATTTTATTCAGTACCGTCGTCCTCTGTGTCTTGCTGGCTTTTAAGAACGGCACGCCGGAGATCGAGTGCGAGAGGTCATTCACCGCCGCCAAGCCATTGCGCCAGGAATCTTTATCTTTGGCGAGGAATGCTTGGGCGACCATCTTGTCGATGAACGGCGCTACTCCGGCCTGGTGCGCTCCGGGCGAATGCTCGTCGGTGGGAATAATCATTTCCGTCAGCGAATCGAGCGCCGCAAATTCATCCTTGGTAAAAAACAGCGGCTTTCCCGGCTCGGCGGCGGGCAACTGCAAAGCAACAAACGGCGCCGCCGAGAAAAACTTCAGCAGTTCGCGCCGGTTCCATGCCGTTTCCATCAGATCTCTCCTTGCCGCATCTGATCCGCCAGATAATCGCAGGATCTCCAGCACAGCGCCATAATCGTCCAGGTCGGATTCTCGCACCCTGCGCTGGTAAAAGCGCTGCCATCGACTACAAACAGATTCTTGACGTCGTGGGCCTGCTCGTATTGGTTCAAGACCGAATTCTTAGGATCGTTCCCCATGCGCGAAGTTCCCACTTCATGAATCGACCAACCTTCGGTCAGCATGTCCTTGTTCACCGAGGTAATCTCGAATCCGGCAGCCTTGAACATTTCGGGCGCGGCTTCGGCCATGCTAGCAGCCATCTTCCTGGTGTTTTCACCGAACTTGTAATGGAACCGCAACACCGGGATGCCCCAAGCATCTTTCAGCACCGGATCGATGTCCATATAGTTTTCGTAGCGCGGCAGCACTTCGCCGAAACCGCCCATGCCGATGACCGCACCGGCGTATTCGCGCACATGTCTTTTGTATTCCTCTCCCCACCCGGGCACTGTAAATGCCGTGCCGGGGACCATACCACAGCCGGCGCCGCCCTCGAAGCCGTAGCCGCGGATGAAATTGGAGTTGCGTGTTTCCAGGTTTTCAAAGCGCGGCACATAGAACCCGCCGGGCCGGCCATCATCGAGCGTCCTCGGCTTCCCTACCAGATCTTTCATAAAGCCACTCACCGAAGGCCCCATCATCTGCTCGCAGAAATTGTGTCCGACATGGCCGCTGGAATTGGCGAGGCCGTTGGGATATTGCCTCGATTTCGAGAGCAAGAGCAGACGCGCGGATTCCAGTGTCGAGGCCGCCAGCAGAACCGTCTTCGCCTTCACCTGATAGTCTTTGTGCGTCTGGCTGTCGATAAAGGAGATGCCGGTTGCTTTCCCCGTGTCAGGATCGACATCGACCCGGTAGACGGTGGCGTTCGTCCTCATGCTCAAATTGCCGGTGTCCATGGCGGGCCAGATCAGGCCCGTGGGCGAATCGAAAGCGGCGTGGATATCGCAGCCGCCGACGTGGCGGTTGCAAGCGCCGCGGCCGTAGCAGCGGCTCCGGTATTTATTGTGCTTGAGCTTCTCGCTGCAGACGCCTGCGCGGTAAGGCGTCAGCATTCGCCCCATGCCAATCAGCGTGTTCCGCAGATGCAGCGCCGCATAGTTCAGTTTGAGCGGTCGCATAAAGATGCCGTCCGGCATCTGCGGCAGGCCCTCGGGATGGCCGGAAATGCCGAGGTAGCGATCGACCCGGTCATAATAAGGCGCGAGGTCCTTATACGATATCGGCCAGTCTATGCCGAAGCCGTCGCGGCTGGCGGCTTTGAAATCGTAGTCGGAGAGGCGCAGCCCCAAGCGGCCCCAATGGTTTGTCTTGCCTCCCACCAGGCGTGAGCGCACCCACGCATACTTGGTTCCGGTGTAGGGATTCTTCTTTTCGTCTACCACCAGATTTTTGGCCAGATCCGCCATGAACCCAGTCTCGATATAGGACATGACTTTGTTGTATGGCGAATCGTTGGCATAGGGCGGATCGCGAAAGGTGTATTCGCGTGCGGTGAGCGCGTGATCGTTATACGGTATCTGGCCCCGACGCGGATGCTCGTAAGGCCATTCCATGGAGTGCAGCGTTTTGGTGGTGTCCTCATACTTGCCCGCTTCGAGCATCAGCACCTTCAGGCCGTGCGAAGCAAGCACAAACGAGGCCATGCCGCCGGCCGCCCCTGATCCGACAACCACAGCATCGTAGGTCTTCTTTAAATCGACTTCGGGCGACTTGGTAGGAAATTGAAAGAGCATGTAGGGACCTGACCTGCATTGTATGACGGCCGGGCGGGGGCGAGGGTCACGGGACAGCGCAATCCGGCTCTAGCGAATGGGGCGGCGGCCCCTCCTTAACAGTCGGGGTTCTGTTGCGTGTCCATGTCACCAGCTCTCGCGGTCACCAGCTCTCGCGGTCACCAGCTCTCGCGCAGCTCCCGCGTGATGCGGCGCAACTCCCCGGCATCTTCTTTTGAGATGTGGCATCGGGATACCGTAACGCTCCTTGTACCTTTTGAATCCAATGCACGAGGATCGACACACCACAATGAAGGCAGCTTTCGTCATAGGACGCCTGATTTTTGGCGGCTTTTTTCTGTACAACGGAATCAATCACTTCAAGCAGACAGCCGGACTGGCTCAACATGCGGCGGGCAAGAATCTGCCGCAGCCCGAGGCGGCGGTGATGGGTTCGGGAGCGGCCATGATCCTGGGCGGGGCGAGCGTGATCCTCGGTTTGCAGCCGAAAATCGGAGCGGCGGCCATCGTTGTGTTTCTGGCCAGCGCCGCGCCGCTGTTTCACGACTTCTGGAACGCCCAGGACGCCGGCACGCGGCAGTCCGAAATGATCCACTTCTCAAAAGACCTGGCGCTGCTGGGCGCGGCCCTGGCATTGGCCGGAATCGAGGAATGGCCGGCTAGCATTTTCGCGTAAGGCCGGCGAGCGCCATTTCCCGGCAAAGTGGTATCTTGTAAATGAATGAGCTTCCGGCGTCCGCGCCAGTGGGTTCGAGCCTCCCTCCTAAGACGATTCCTTGTCTCTCGCGGCATGTGCTCATTTGTCCCGCAATTCGCTATTAGATGAAGTCTTCTGTCCAGATCTCCCGTGGTATTGAATCGTTGTATGGCACGCGCGATGAAAACATACGCTTGCTCGAATCGGAACTGAATCTGCGCACACAGTTGCTCGATGGCGGCGCGCTCGAACTCGAAGGCGAGGAGCCGCAGGTGCGGCTGGCCGAGCGAATTCTGGAAGATTATGTGGGCCTGGTGCAGGCAGGCTACGTATTCAATAATGGCGACCTGAACAGCTATCTGCGGGTGGCGACGACCGATCCGGAAGTGTCGCTGCGGCGGCTGGTGGAGAGCGGCAAATCGCGCTCGTTCGGCAAGAAAGTGCTGGCGCCGAAAACCGTCAACCAGCGGCGTTATATAGACGCCATCGAGCACAACGACCTCACGTTCGGCATCGGGCCGGCGGGCACGGGAAAAACCTATCTGGCGGTGGCCATGGCGGTTGCCGATTACCTGAATAAGCGCGTGAGCCGGATCGTGCTGACGCGGCCGGCGGTGGAAGCCGGCGAGCATCTCGGCTTTTTGCCGGGCACGGTGCAGGAGAAGTTCGATCCTTATCTGCGGCCGCTCTACGACGCGCTCTTCGACATGATCGACGCGGACAAAGTGGAGAAGCTGGTGGAGCGCAACGCGATCGAAATCGCGCCGCTGGCGTTTATGCGGGGGCGCACGCTGAACGATTGTTTCATTATTCTCGACGAGGCGCAGAACACGAGCATCGAGCAGATGAAGATGGTGCTCACGCGGCAGGGGTTCAATTCAAAGATGGTGGTGACCGGCGACCAGACGCAGATCGATCTTCCGGGCGGCAAGAGAAGCGGCCTGCTGAATGCCGCGGACGTGCTGCGCGGCGTGGAAGGGATCTCATTCGTGTATTTTGACGAGCGCGATGTGGTGCGCCATTCGCTGGTGCAGCGGATTGTGAAAGCGTATGACCGCTATGGCGAGATGACCGGAGCGGGCCGGCAGCTTTCGCTCAAATTGGGCAGCGCCCAACCGGCGCCGGCCGCGCTGGAGACGGAGTGCCCGCCGGCGGCTTGAGAGAACCATGACGCCCGCTACTGCGGTCCTGTTCGTTGCAGTACCGCCAAACGTGAAATTCAGCGCCGAGGAGAAGCGCGCGCTGAAGAGCTTTGCCACCACGCTCGCCAAGCGCGTGGCGGATGGGCGCGGCTTCACTTGCGCCATCACCAACGACGAAGCGTTGCGCAATTTGAATAAGACCTTTCGCGACCGCGACTATGCCACCGATGTGCTCTCGTTTCCCGCTTCCCGCGACCACAGCGACTGGGGCGATATCGCCATCTCGGCCGAGCGCGCGGCGGAGCAGGCCGAGCATTTTGGGCATTCCAAGCTCGAGGAAGTCCGCATCCTGATGCTGCACGGGGTGCTGCATCTGACCGGCATGGATCACGAACACGATGAGGGAGAGATGGCGCGGGCCGAAAGCAAGTGGCGCGCCGAATTTGGGCTGGAGAAGGGCCTGATCGAACGCTCGTCGCCGGATTTCGAGGCGGGATGATGCAGGGGATTTGTCTGGGGCTGGCGGTGGCGCTGACGTGCGTGCTGGCGTTTGTGTCCTACGTTCAGCTTCTCTATTTGGAATCGCTGCGGTTGTTGAAGCGAGAGACTCCGTCGCTCGAATATTTCCGCGAGCATCTGGAGGATCGGATCGGCCTCGACACCGAGCGCGGCTCGCTTGCTTTCTCGCTGATCAAACATGTGCTGCTGGTGCTGGTGGGCGTGCTGTATTTATGCGGCTTGCTTCGCCCCGAAGCGCCGCCCTGGCAGAGCGTGCTGGAAGCAATCGGCTGCGGCTGCCTGGCGATGCTCGTCAGCACGTATTTTGTTCCGCATTTTCTTTACCGCAGAACCAAGGGGCTGTGGCTGGCAAGGGTGTTGCCGGTTGCGAAGCTGTTGGCGGCGCTGGCTTCGCCGGCCGCGGCGCTCATCCGGCTGTTTCAATCCCTGCTCGACTTGGACCACGCCGCCCGTGGGGAGAGCGCGCCCGGCGATTCGGTGGAGCACATCGAAGCGCTGATCACGGCGGGCGCCGAAGAAGGCATCCTGGAGGAAGAAGACCGCAAGCTGATCCATTCGGTGGTTGCGTTTGGCGATAAAGACGTGAGGGAAGTGATGACGGCGCGGCCTAATATCGTCGCCGTCGCGGTGGACCGGCCGCTCGAAGACCTGCGCCAGCTTGTCATTCACGAGCAGTTCTCGCGCATTCCGGTTTACGAAGGCGGCATCGACAACGTCATCGGGTTCGTACACGTCCGCGATATGTTCGAACTCGATCCGGAACAACGGCAGCAGAAGACGGTGCGCGATTTGATGCGGCCGATTCATCTGGTCCCCGAAACGAAGCCGGTGAACGATCTGCTGCGCGACATGCAGCGGGACGGCTCGCACATTGCCATCGTGATCGACGAATACGGCAACACCGCCGGCGTCGTGACCATGGAGGATCTGGTCGAGGAGATTCTGGGCGAGATTCATGACGAGCACGAGCCGGGCAGAGATGTGAGAGAGGAAGGCGAGCAGGTCTTTGTCACCTCGGGCAGCCTCGACCTCGACCGTTTGCAGGAGCTGCTGAATTTCCGTCCCAATGGCGAGACGGAATCGACCACGATCGGCGGCCTGGTCACCGAATGGCTGGGCCATTTACCGCACGCGGGCGAGGTAGTGGAGCATGGCGGGATTCGCATCGAAGTGATCGCGGCAAACGACCGGCGAGTGGAGCAGGTGCGGGTGTCCCGGGTAGGGGCGCCCGTGGCGGCAGAAAAGTGAGCGATTCCGCGCACCGGATGGGGTTCATTTCCCTCGCCGGCCGGCCCAACGCCGGGAAATCCACGCTGCTCAATGCATTGGTTGGCGAAAGAGTGGCGATTACGGCGCCCCAGCCGCAGACCACGCGCACCTCCTTTCAGGGCGTGCTCACCACGCCGGAAGCGCAGCTCGTTTTCATCGACACACCGGGAATTCACAAATCCGACACGCTGTTCAACAAAAAGATGATGGAGACGGTGCGCGCGGCGCTGGCGGACCGGGATTTGATTCTCTTTGTCGCCGACGCGGCGAAACCGATTTCCGAGAAAGACGAGCAGGCGATCGATGCGCTGCCCAAATCGGCGAAAGCGGTCCTGGCGCCGAATAAGATCGATCGCGTCGCGGACAAGCGCCTGTTGCTTCCGCTGATCGAGCGCTACATGAGCTGCTTTCCTTTCGTCGAAGCGATTCCGGTATCGGCCCGGAATCGAGCCGGCATCGACGAGCTCAAGCGCGCGCTGATCCAGCAGTTGCCCGAAGGCCCGCCGCTATTTCCGCCGGATTATCTGACCGACCAACCTGTCCGATTTCTTGCCGCCGAGATGATCCGCGAGCGCATTCTCTATGCGGTAAAGCAGGAAGTGCCGCATGCCGCCGCTGTGCTGATTGACCAATGGGAAGAAACAGCGCGCCTGGTCCGGATCGCCGCAACGATTTACGTGGAGCGGCCGGGACAGAAGGCGATCTTAATCGGGCATGGCGGGCAGGTGTTAAAAAAAATCGGGTCGGAAGCGCGGGTGGAAATCGAGAAGCTCGTCGGGACGAAGGTTTTTCTGTCGCTCTTCGTAAAGGTGAAACCGAAATGGCGGGAAGATCCGTCTTTTTTGAACACGGTCGATTGGCGGTCGATGATAGGCTCAGAGCAATGAAACGTTTCGTTGCTTCAGCGGTTATGGCCGCCACGCTGCTGGCGTCCGCCGGGTGGGCCGATCAAAAGGCCGACAACCGCATCTCCGACCAGGTGCGTATCAAGCTGGCAGTGGACCCGGATGTGAAAGGCGGCGCTCTCGACGTGATCGTACACAACGGCGTGGTCGTGCTCAAGGGCCGTGTCGATACGGCCAAGGGTAAGCGCAAGGCGACGAAGCTTGCGCACAAGGTCAAAGGCGTCAAGAAGGTTGAGAACGATCTGAAAGTCGGCCCGCCGAGTTAAAACCGAAACGGAGCCCCGACCGTGAGGGAGGGGATACCTTGAAAACATTCTGTATCGCGCTGGCGCTGGTTGCCTCTTTCCCCCTCTTCGGCCAGCAAACGCCGAACGACACGGAGCGGCTGGTTGCGGTGGGCCGGCTTTGGGTTACCGTCCGGTATTTTCATCCGTATATTGCGGATGGCGCCGCCGGCTGGGACACCGCGTTGGTTCGTAACCTGCCGGCGATTCGTGCCGCGAAGACACCCGCACAGTATGTTCGCGCGCTGGAATCGATGCTGGATGTGCTGCACGATCCGGCAACTTACGCACTCGTGCATTCGGCGCAGCCCGCGGGAAGCACGAGCCTGAAATACGAAAGAGAATCGGGCGGCACGCTGATTGTCTCCGAAACCAGCGGCAAATCGGAATCTAATGAGGCCGGCCGACTGCAAAAAGCGATTCGTCAGGCGCGCGGGATCGTTTTCGATCTGAGAACCGATGGCCAGTTATCTCACTTACTCGATGAACCGGCGGTTGCGAACGAATTGACGCGTGCGCCTCTTGAGGGGCCGGGCGAGCGGAGCTGGGTGCATCATGGTCTGCCGCCATTGCCGGGATCTGCAGCCACTCGATTTTACTCGGCGTTTGAAACCAAACCTGGACAGCGGTTCACCGGCGATCCGGCTGCGAAGCGGCACCGGCTGGTGTTTCTCATCGGACAGCATTCGCATCTTCCCGCGATCGCTTTGGCGCTGGCGAAACGCGGACAAGCCACGATTTTGAGCGATTCCGCTCACGGTCCACTGGATGGCGTCGAAACCATGCGCATCGATGTGGGAACGGGCGTGGACGCGGTGGTCCGGCTTTCCGAGCCGGTCTTTGCGGACGGCACGGGCATGCCGGAAATTCAGCGGATAACTTCCGGCCGTGCATTGGAGCAGGCTACGGCCGCACTTTCCAGGCCGGCCGCCGCCCGACGCGCAAAACCGCTACCTGCCTATCCGGCGCCGCGCACCGGGCACTATGAGGCAATCACGGCTTATCCCGCCACCGGCTATCGCATCCTCGCGGCTTACAAAATTTGGGGAGTGTTCCATTACTTTTTCGCCTATCGCGACCAGATGGACGAAGATTGGGATGCTGATTTTCAAAAGTACCTTCCCGAGATCGCCGCGGCGCGCGATGCACGAAGATATAACCTGGCGATCGCGGAATTTGTTTCCCGCACCCGCGATTCCGATACCCACTTACAGAGCAAGACATTAGATGCTTACTTTGGAGAAGCGCCGGTTGGCATCCGCCTCCGGCTGATCCAAAACAAGCCAGTAGTGACCGATGTTGTCGATCCCACCGCGAGAAAAGCCGGAGTGCGGCTGGGCGATGTCGTGATGAAAGTGGATGGCGAAAAGGTTTCGGATCGCGCCAACCGCGAAGCGAGATACGTTCCGGCTTCGACGCGGCAATCGCTCGGTTATCTCGTGCTCCGGCGCGTGTTGAATGGCCCGGATGATTCCAGCGCCACGCTCACGATAGAAGGCCACGACGGGCAAATCCGAGAAGTCAAGCTCAAACGGAGCAAAACGTTCCTGTCCGCACTCCGAAATCAGCGCAGCGGCGAAGTGGTGAAGATTTTACCGGGAAATATCGGATACGCCGATCTGGATCGCCTCATGCCCGATCGGGTCGATGCAATGTTCGACCAGCTCCAGCACACCAAAGCGATCGTTTTCGACATGCGCGGCGTTCCGCATGGTGCGGCGGGGCGAATCGCCGCGCGGCTGGCGGCGAAACCAGGAGTTCCGGCGGCTATTCTTACCGGAATCCTCAATCTCGCGCCGGATCTGCCGAATGGCGAACCGGCAACGCAAAGCGCGACTTACTTCTTTATCCAAAGAGTTCCGCGGAGCGCCGAGCCGCGCTATTCAGGCACAACCGCCATGCTGATCGATGAACGCACAATGGGTTTAGGTGAACGCGCGGCATTGCTTTTTGAAGCTGCAAACCGGACCAGGCTGGTGGGCTCGCCGAGCGCCGGCGCAGATGGAGACGTGACGAATTTTGCCGTGCCGGGCGGGATCGTGATTTCGTTCTCCGGGCTGGACGTGCGCGGTGCACGCGGCGGGCAAGTGCAGAGATTGGGCCTACAGCCGTCGATCCGGGCTGTGCCCACTATTGCGGACATCCGCGCAGGCCGCGACGAAGCGCTGGATACCGCGGTCGAATTCCTTTCGCAGAGCCGCTGAAAGGCCTCAGTTTGCTAAACTGAATGCTTTATGGCAAAGGTTTGTGAAATCTGCGGCCGCGGACCGCAATTCGGGCATCGCATCAGCCATGCGCACAACGTGACCAAGCGCCGCTGGAATGTGAATCTGCAGACCGTGCATGCGCTGGTCAACGGCGCCGGAAAGCGGCTGCGCGTCTGCACCTCCTGCATCCGCAACGGCAAAGTACAAAAAGCCCCGCTCGCTTAGGCGCACCAGGTCGCTTACGCTTCCGGCTCGGTTTCGATGGCGCACGTATTCACCACTTCTTATCTCGAAGAGTCGCTGGCGGTGCTGCGCCAGTACAAGCAATTGGCCGAACGCGCCATCGGGCAGGTCCGAGACGAGCAACTGTTCGCGACGCTCGACGGCGAGATGAATTCGATCGCCGTCATTATGAAACATATGGCGGGGAACATGCGCTCGCGCTGGACGGATTTTTTGACCAGCGACGGCGAAAAGCCGGACCGCAACCGCGACAGCGAATTCGCCGATCCGCCGAAGACCCGCGCAGCGCTGATGGGTGTCTGGGAAGACGGATGGAATCGCGTGTTCGGAGCATTGGAGCCGTTAAAAGATTCGGATCTTAGCCGGACGGTCACGATTCGCGGAGAGCCGCATTCGGTCATGCAGGCGATCAATCGCCAGATCGCGCATTATGCTTCGCACTGCGGGCAGATTATCTTTCTCGCCAAGCATTTTGC
>JBOGMI010000212.1:0-1103 GCA_050746645.1 Bryobacteraceae bacterium
GCCCAATCACGGCTCGCGCCGCCTGCCCGTTGTAAAACTGCGCAGACCACGCGCACACGGTGAGCGAGAGCACAGTGGCAAGGAGGCGAACAATCCGCATCGGGTACTATCGCCAGTCTACCGGAACCAGAGCATCCCGGCATCTCTCGGCTGCAAAGGGACGGGTGCGTCAGTCCCTTCCCTCACGGTCGGGGTTCTGTTGCTTTGTGCGATAACTTAGATTCTAAATACCGCTTCAGTGCGACGGCGTTGTTGTGTTCGCCATCGTGCGAACTGTAGAGCAGCGTCACCGAACCATGCCGGGCGGCCTTCAGGATCGGCTCCCACGCCTCCGGCCGCGTGTCGAGTTCGGCGAAATACTTGCGCTGGAACTCAGGCCATTTTTCCGGATCGTGCGAGAACCATTTGCGCAGTTCCGTGCTTGGTCCGGCATCTTTCTGCCAAGCGTCCGCAGCCAGATCCTCTTTGCGCACCCCGCGCGGCCACAAGCGCTCCACAAGGAATCGCGCGCCGTCGCCTGAGGAGGCCTTGTCGCGGACTCGTTTCAAAATAATCATGGCATTAAAACGCCAGCAGGCGCTCGGCTTCGCGGACCAGATCGCTCACCTGAGGCAGAATCGCCTCTTCCAGCCGGGGGCTGTAAGCGATCCAGGTGTCCAGCGCGGCGACGCGGCCCACCGGCGCATCGAGATGCTCGAATAATTCGCCGGAAATGCGCGCGGCGATCTCCGCGCCGTAGCCCCAGGACAGCATATCCTCATGGGCCACGATGACGCGGCTGGTCTTCTTGACCGATGCGGCAATCGCTTCCCAATCGTAAGGCGAAAGCGAACGCAGATCGATCACTTCCACCGAAACGCCCGGACGCGCTTGTTCGATGCGCGCCGCCGCGAGCAGCGACTTTTGGACTAAGGCCCCGTAGGTGACGATTGTCAGGTTCGCGCCCTCTTTCACGATCTTCGCTCTTCCGAACGGAATCGTGAAATCGGTTCCGGGATGCGGAGCGCGGTTGTATGGCTCGCGATAGAGTTTTTTGTGCTCCAGAAACAGCACGGGATCATCGCAGCGAATCGCGGTGCGCAGCAGACCGGAAGCGTCGAGCG
>JBOGMI010000213.1:0-1074 GCA_050746645.1 Bryobacteraceae bacterium
GAGTTCAAGCAGTACCTGCTTGCCATCGTGATCTACCTGGTCGGCGGCGGCCATCACACTTGTCATGAGATCTTCAGCGTTGCTAATTTGCTGGTCGGCTCGAACGGGCCACGCGGTAACCGTCCACAGGCGTCGGTGTCGACGCTCGTGCGCGAGGCTTATGTTCCAGGCAAATACATGAAGCACTTGCCCGAGTCGTATACGCACACGACGCATTGGGAAGCTTTAAAAGAGAAGTATTACGATATCGCAATGCTTGGCCATCTTCACGGCACTTTCGTGTAAGATTGCCGGCCGAATCGAAAGCGCGCCAAACAAATAGTTCTTTCTGAGTGGCGCCGCTGTCCATCCCGCTATCGCATACCTGCTCCGCTCGCGGCCGCAGCCGCGCTGCCCGTTGCTTCCGGTTCCAGCGTGCCGATGAGGCGGCGCTGTTCTCCGTTCTGGTTTAAATCAACGATCAATTTGCTGCCGCTTTGACTGGATTTTGCCTCTCCCGTCCAGGCGCCGCTGTCGTCGCTGGCGCGGATGTGGGTAGCTTCCAGATCCGGATGCCCGTCCGGCAGCGAGAAAACGAAGGTTCCCTGCATCGTGTTGAAAAGATCGTCCGGTGCAAGCTCGAAATTCCGCGCGTTGAATGTGCCCAAAACATGGAGATTGGCCATGACATCCGCGCCGAATCCCGACGTGGTTGCTTCGCCCTGGGCGCTGAGCAGACCTTGCTTCCAGCGGATGCCGCTCGCGGCGAACTCGAAACGATAGCGCGGAACATCGGCCGCCAGGTTTGCGCTTCCCCCCGCGCGCAAAAGTCCATGGCCCGGATGCAACTGCAGCAACGAGAATTGAACGTGCGGCCCCTGCCAGATCAAATGCCCCCGGAGAGACCCGAGCTTTTGCCCGCCCGCCGAAAGCTGCCCGATGCTGATATCCGCCTCCAGATTGCGTCTGGCAAGCCAGTGCGGAATGCGGCGCCGCGTGAATTGTAGCCGCGCCAGCAGGCTGTCCGGGCGCAGAGCCGGTTCCAGAACTTTCTGGATTTCCTCCAGATCTGCCGCTTTCATTTGCAGCCGCAAG
>JBOGMI010000214.1:0-1850 GCA_050746645.1 Bryobacteraceae bacterium
GAGCAGACGGACAAGAACAGCTCCAGCTTTTGCCGCAGGGTAAGCGAATGGAGCAGACAATATTCGTGCAGCGGAAGGCCTTCGACGAACTCCATGGCGAAATAGGGCTGGCCCGCCGCCGTGGTTCCGCCTTCGAAGAGGCGTGCGATGTTGGGGTGGTCCAATTGTGCCAGGATCTGCCGTTCGCGCCGGAAAAGCTTGCCGAATTCGTCGTCGCGCCCGCCGCTCTGGATCAGCTTGATCGCGACCTCGCGCCGAAACTCGCCGTCGTCTCGCTCGGCAAGATAAACGACGCCCATCCCTCCGCGGCCGATTTCGCGGATGACGCGATACGGTCCCACACGTTCGGGCAAAGGGTGGACCGGTTCCTCTTCAAAGTCGATTTCTCCTAGACCCTCCGGCAGCAGCGCTTGGACGCTGCTGCTGTAGCGCAGATACTGCTCCACTTCTTGCAACAGCACAGGATCTCCACGGCAGGCGCCTGGCAGGAAAGCTTTGCGCTCCGCTTCCGGAATTTCGAGTGCATGCTCGAGAATTCCCTTCACCTCGGGCCAGCGCTCGCGATTCATACCCTGGTCTCCTGCAAACGCCGCATCAGCCATAGGCGCGCGGTGGCCCATTCCCGATTCACCGTGGCCGGCGAGATTTCCAGCACCTCCGCGACTTCTTCCGCGGTCATGCCGCCGAAAAAGCGCAGCTCGATAATGCGCGCCTGGCGGCGGTCCCAATCGCCAAGGGTCGTGAGCGCGTTGTCGATATCGATGAAATCCACCTGTGCGCCCTGCGTGAGGCCGACGCTATCGGTGAGGGTGATGCGTTTGGCGCCGGCGCCGCGCTTCTTCGCCCGGCGCTGCCCGGCATGGTCCAGCAAGACGCGCCTCATGGTCTGGGCCGCGATGGCCAGGAATTGCGCGCGGTTGCGCCAATCGACTTCCTTTTGGCCGCGCAGCCGCAGATAGGCCTCGTGCACGAGCGCAGTGGGCTGGAGCGTATGATCGGACCGCTCCCGCCGCAAATAGACGCGCGCCAATTGGCGCAATTGCGCGTATAGACGCGGCAATTCCTCGTCGAGCGACTGGCGCTCAGGCCCGCGGCCGGATTCCTCCACTGCTTAGAAGCTTATACCAATTTCCGGACGTGGTTCTATAGGTTTACACGTGTTCCGGAACCGTGAACGGGGCGCGATAGGTGCCCTTGAGGAGCTTTTCGGCTTCCGGATCGTTGATGACCTTCTGCGCCTCCGGGTCGAAGTTGATCGTACGGCCGAGACGATACGACGCATTTGCCAGATGCACCAGAATCACCGAACGATTTCCTTCTTCGATTGGAGCGTGCAGATCCTGCGCGCGGCGGCTGCGTACGCAGTCGATGAAATTAACGAAGTGCGCAATACCGGGGCCCCCCTTATCCTTGGGGCCCGGCTCGTCGTGCGGACCCAGGAACGACCGGTAGGAATCGTAGCCGGAAATGGCGAGATAGCCTTTGCGGCCATAGAATAGATTGCCGATGGTCGAAGGCATTCCGCCCATCGGACCCAGATGATGTTTCTTCGGTTTCGGATCCACCTTGGCGGATTGATGCAGGCCGGCCGGAGGTATGCCGCCGCTCATAAAGTCGCGCGTTCCGATGCCCGCTTCGTGGTTCGTGATCCAGCCGCGGACTTCGAAATTCATCATTCGGGTCGAACCGTCGGGCATTTTGAATTCCCAGGCCGTCGTCAGAACATTCGGCGTCTCCTGATCGTCGTGGAAGAGGAAATGGCCGCCCAACGCAGTTACTTTCGTGGGCAAAGCAACTCCCAAGCCCCAGCGCGCCAAGTCAACTTGGTGGACGCCTTGATTGGCGAGATC
>JBOGMI010000215.1:0-1879 GCA_050746645.1 Bryobacteraceae bacterium
CAGGCATTCTGCCGTTTACCGCGTGCACCGCGGTTGCAACCACCTGCTCAATTTCATCAGCCGACATGGAGTAAACTTCTCCGGTTCCTCCCGCGGCTACCAAGGCGCAAAAGGGATGAGAGGCCATTCGGTCTACATTCTGCTCGAGTGCGGCAAGGTCGAGCGAAAGATCGTTTCGGAACGGCGTCACCGGAAACCCAAAAACGCCGCGAAGGCCGGAAATAAGAGAGTTCATGTTATGGATTCGCTTTGTCCGTGAACATAATTCTGGCGACCGCAATGCGCGGCAAGGCTTGATTCCAGTCGTCCGGGAGGTAATCCCATGCGAGCCGGAAGGGCCGAGTTTCGCCGGATTTCAGCGGCTTCTCGTTGGATGAAAAGATCAGCTTGCGTTCACGATAGATTGTCTTACCCTGAATGTCGCTGAAGGAGCAATCCACGGACACAGAGGTGAGCGTTCGCGGGCCGCGATTCGTAATGTGCCCGCGCACCGCCACGACCCGCTGCCGCACCATGTTTTCGGCCGCACTCATCCGAAAGTCCGAGAGCGCGATGTCCGGCGCGTAGCTTCGTTCGGCCGCCGTGGGAGGTTGCATCGCTGCCGAAGGAGGTGCCGGCCGGCCCACATAGACAAACCAGAAAATCAAAGCGGCGATCACCGCCGCAATCATGACGCTGGGAACGATCGGAATCTTGATGCGTTTACGGTCCGATACGGCCATTGAGCTATCAGCAAGTCTACAACTTTGAGAACATAAATCGAGTCCTGACCAGAATGCTTTTTCGCTCTCGCATGTACCTTTGGATCGCCGCGGCTGCCGTGTGTACGGCCCTAGGCGCTCGCGCACAGATGGCGCGCTTCGACCAGGTGTTTAGCCATCTCGAAAGCGTGCGCTCGCTTTCCGGCGTCGCCATTTCTCCCGACGCGCGCTGGGTGGCGTGGGTCGAGTCGGCCCCTGGAAAACAGGGCGCCGGGATCTACCTATTCGACCGAAAGAACGCCAACCAGCGCCCGCGGCGCATCACGACCGGCGATGGGCAAGACGAGGTTCGTGAAGGCGGAATCGCCTGGTCGCCCGACAGTCGCCATTTCGCATTTCTTTCCGACGCCGATTACGAAGGCCAGCCCCAGATCTATGTTGCCGCGGCGGCCGGCGGCGTGCCGCGAAAGCTGACCAATCTCGACGGCTACGTAATCGATCTGCGCTGGTCGCCCGACGGCAAGCGTATCGCCTTTCTCTACACCGAAAACGGCGGCGGTGGCGGGCCGCTCGCCGCCGCTCCCACCCAACTGGGCGTCGTCGGAAGCAAGATTCGCAACCAGCGCATCGCGATCGTAAAGGCCGCCGGCGGTTCGATCCGCCAGGTCACTCCGGTGAATCTGAACATCTATCAATATGATTGGTCGCCCGACGGCGTGCAATTTGCAGCGATCGCCGCGCCTGGTCCGGCAGACAACAATTGGTGGATCGCGAATCTCTACATTGTGGACGGCCGCTCCGGCGCTATGCGCTTGCTGTATCACCCACCGGTTGAACGCCAGATTGCTCTTCCGCGCTGGTCGCCCGACGGCACATCGGTTGCCTTCATCGGCGGCATCATGAGCGACGAAGCCTTTGGCGGCGGCGACATTTTTGAAATGGCCGCCTCGGGCGGTAAGCTGCGCGATCTCACAAAGGATTTGAAGGCAACTCCTACAGGCTTCTCCTGGCGAGGCAACGAGATGGTCCTGACCGAATATGTGGACGGCGAAAGCGCGATTGCGCTGCTCAATCCGGCGACCGGCGCCATGCGCCAACTTTGGAAGGGCGCCGAAGATCTTCGCCACGGCGGCCGCTTCGCGAATTGCTCTCTCGCTCAGGATGGACGAACCGCCGCG
>JBOGMI010000216.1:0-1103 GCA_050746645.1 Bryobacteraceae bacterium
TCGTAGTTCAATGGCCAAACCGAATCCCAAGGTTGATTGTCCACGGAACCCATACTTGTTTGCGATTTCCGAAATTAGAGTAACCATGCAGTGCGGTTCCGAGCCAGAAGCGATGACTGCGATCGAGGGCTATCCGGATGCCGAGGCTGGCCTGCCCTAACCAGGCGTTGCGATTCACGCCGAAATTGTGATCCGTATTCCAGGCATAAGCGCCGCCTAGTCCGGCGAACAGTTCCATGCGATCGCTGGCAACGGGCAGAATGCCTTTGAAGCCGAACGGGATGAGCGTCACGCGAGCAGTCTCCGGGATCGGGACCATCACGCAAGACGTGCAATGAGGGCCGGCATCGTAAAGAATCTGTCCCTTGTGTATCACGGGAAGTATTTCCGTTGTGAAGCTGGAAGGTAGCAACGTATCCACTCCAGTTTCGACTGCAAGATATTTCGATAAACGGTATTCGTAGCGCCCGCTGAAAGCCGGACCGCCCTGTTCATCGATTTCGTCGAGAGAATTATGCGCGTACGGCAGACCGCCGACCCCGAGTGTGACCGTGCTGGTATGGACCGCGTTCTGTCCCAGAAGCGGCAAAGGCGCCAAGGTTAGAAACAACCACAAAAATGACTTATTCACGACTCGAAAGACCCTGCGGAGCCGGTTTTCACGACACCCTGCACAACTTTTTTGCGCCGCTTGCGCCACCGGTGCTACATTGGAATCTTGGTACGCTGGCTGCTTTTTGCCATGCTATGCGCCGTCTTGGTCGCGCCACCGGTGACGGCGGTTGCCTCTCCCGCCGCGCGCCATTATAGGCGCAGAAGGCGAAGGCACTACCACCGGCACAGATCTCAGTCGCATCCCACCCACGCGCGCTATAAGCAGATTCAGCAAGCGCTAGCGGATAAGGGCTTCCTCCCACAGGATGAAGTGGACGGCTTCTGGGGGCCGAAATCCATCGATGCGATGAAGCAGTTTCAAACCGCGCACAAGCTGCCGAGCGATGGAAACATAGACGCGCTCACACTGATCGCTCTCGGCCTGGGTCCTAAGCACAAATCGTCCAATCCCGTCACCGCCGCATCGGCATCCACGAAGAAATCTTCAT
>JBOGMI010000217.1:0-1389 GCA_050746645.1 Bryobacteraceae bacterium
GTTTCGATGTCGAGATAGAACTGGATCTCTTTCAGGCTTTCCTCGGTTCGCTTTGCGCGGTGGAAGAAACGAAGCCAGGACATAGATCTCTACTCCGCCGGGCGCAGGATACGGCCGATGCCGCGAACCAGCCGTTCCCATCGGGATGTCTCCTCCAACAATTGTTTGCGGCCGACCGGCGTCAAGCGGTAATACTTTGCTTTTCTATTGTTCTCCGAGGTGCCCCAAAACGATGCGATCCAGCCGCGGTCTTCCAGGCGATACAGCGCCGGATAAAGCGAGCCGTGCTCGACCTGCAGCACGTCGTCGGAACCGCGCTCGATCGCATAAGCGATGGAGTGGCCGTGCGCGGGTCCGAGCACCAGAGTTTGCAGGATGAGCATGTCGAGCGTCCCCTGCAGCATGTCTCCTTCCGAACGGATTTTCTTGGCCATAACGCCTGACAAGTATCCTAGCAGATGCTTCCTATGTGATTCTAGTGGTAAGCTGTGGAGCCAATTTCGGAAGATCCGCGATATTGGCTGTTTACTTCATTAGACGTCCTATGGAATACTGGAAGCCGAAATGCTGAGCCGCCTCTTCCACCGCCGTCAATGGCACGAAGAGCGCGTCCGCGAACTTGAATCCTATCTGGAAATCGAAACGCAGGACAATATCGCCCGCGGGATGTCTTCCGAAGAAGCGCGGTATGCGGCGCGCCGCAAGCTCGGGAATTTAACGCTTCTTCGCGAAGAGATCTATCTCATGCGCTGCGTCCGCTTTCTCGACAGTCTTTGGCAGGACCTTCGCTATGCGGGGCGCATGCTAAAAAAGGGTCCGGCCTTCACGGCTGTCGCGATTTTGTCCCTTGCTTTGGGAATCGGAGCCAACATGATCTCGCAGATCGCCGGCAGCGAGCCGTACTATCTCAGCTACCCGATGTTTGACGCGCTTCGCTCGCGCAATCAAGTCTTTTCGACGATGTTCGCCTGGACCGACCTCAGACTTCAGATGCGATCCGGCCCGGACATGGTGTACGTGGGCGGAGTGGTTGCGAGTGGAGGCTACTTCAAGGCGCTCGGGGTTCCGCCGGCGATGGGCCGAACGCTCAACGGTGCGACGAATGATCCGGTCGTGGTGATCAGCGATCGTTTTTGGTCGCATCAATTTCAGCGCAGCCCCGCTGCCATCGGAAGCGCCCTCACGCTGAATAATATTCGCTTCACCATCATCGGCGTAATGCCGCCCGGTTTCTTCGGCGCGGAGGTGACCGCTCTTCGGTCGAAACCATGAGCGAGCAAGCCGACGAATCTCTCTCCCGCGAGCGCATGATGGCTTCGCTTTCGATATTCTTCGGCGTTCTAGCGCTCTTGCTCACCTCGGTTGGCCTGTACGGGATTCTCGCTTACG
>JBOGMI010000218.1:0-1205 GCA_050746645.1 Bryobacteraceae bacterium
GCGTATGGGATGAGAGGGCGCAAAGGATATAAAAAGCTGAATCTAAAGAGAATAAAATAAGGTCGTGCGGGTGCTGCTGCTGCTTCTGCTCTCCGCCGTTCTGGCTTTCGGCCAGCAGGCTTTCAAGCTCTATCTCAAAGACGGCGACTACCAGCTTGTCAGCAAATACCAGGTCGAAGGCAATACAGTGCGCTATTACAGCGCTGAGCGCTACCGGTGGGAGGAAATTCCGCTGAATCTGGTGGATCTGGCGAAAACCAAGCGCCTGCACCAGGCCGCTGTGCAAAGCGAACAGGAGCTAAACCAGGAATTCGCCGCGGAGGCGCAAGCTAAGCGCGCGCTCGAACGCGAAATCGCTTCGATTCCGGATCATGTCGGTGCTTATTACAACGTTGGCGGCAAAATCGAGCAGCTTCCGGCAGCCAGCTTTCAGGTTGTGACGGACAAAAAGCGCGCCATCCTCAAGCACCTCTCGCCGATTCCCATCGTTCCGGGCAAAGCCTCGGTCGTGATTGACGGCAGCCATTCGAAGTTCATCGTTCATAACTCACGCCCGCAGTTCTTTCTCCGGCCCGAGCAGCAAGATCAGTTCGGCATAGCCAAGCTCACGCCGAACAAGAACAAGCGCATGGTCGAGAGCATCTCGATCACTCCGGTGGTGAACCAGGACGTGGAAAAGCGGAAGGAAAGCGAAATCTTCACCCAGCAGCTTGGGGAGAATCTATTCAAGATCTGGCCGGAAAAGCCGCTCACACCCGGCGAGTATGCCGTGGTCGAGTATACCGGCGATACTTACTCGCGCAGAGGCGACGTCGAGCTGTTGGTCTGGGACTTCGCCTATGAGCCTTCAGAACCCCGACCGTGAGGGAGGGGTTTTGGGTCATTCATTCATACCTCAGCGCTTCCGCCGGTGCGATTCGTGCGGCAGTGCGGGACGGGTGCAACGAAGCAATAAAGCTGGTGAACAGCGCCAGCGCCGCGACCCAGAAACCGTCCGTCCAATTCGCCTGAAACGGGACATAGCTGAGCGCGTAAATCTGTTGGTCGAGGCGCAGCCAATGGTAATGGTTGAAAAGCGCCGACACCGAATAGCCGGCGGTGAGGCCGAGGATACAGCCGACGCCGCCGATGATCAGCCCCTGGAGCACGAAAATGCGCTCGACTTGCGCGCGCCGCGCTCCCATCGACATCAGAATGGCGATGTC
>JBOGMI010000219.1:0-2224 GCA_050746645.1 Bryobacteraceae bacterium
GTTGACCGAATTCGTGTTGATCACCTGCGAGACCGCGCTGTTCTGCGTCTCCACCATGTTCGCCGCGGCCGACACCTCGACGGTCTGCGAAACGGCGCCGAGCTGCAGCGCCACGTTTGAGGTCACGTTGGTGCCGACTTGCAGGACAATTCCCTTTTGCACGTACGCCTTAAAGCCGTGCGCCTTGACCTCCAGTTGGTAGGGGCCGACCGGCAAATCCGGGAAGGCATAATGGCCTGTCGTGTCGGTGGTTGCGGTCTTCTTTTGGCCGGTTTCGGTTTCGCTAATGGTGACCGCCGCGCCCGGAACGACACTGCCCGTCTGGTCGGTCACGGTCCCGCTGACACTCGCGACGGCGATGGCCTGCCCAAACGCGAGCGGCGATCCCAGGATGGAAAAAGCGATGGCGCACGCCAGTCCCTGAAAATGTCTTTTATCCATAATCTCCAGACCCCTCCTAGAGTTCGACGACATTTCATCGATGCTCGAACTATATCCGCATTTCGAGCGCGCGTCAAACTAGATAATTTAAACTTGTCATTTAGCGTTTCTAAACGAACCTTTCCTCTCAACTTCGATCATCCTCTTCTCCAGCACATAACCGGACTAAACGAGTGATTTAGCGTTTCTAAACGCGGCTCAGGAGCTATAGTGTCGGAGGAGAGAAATACATCACCATGCCATCGACCACTGTGAGCGCGCCGGATACAAGCCGCGGCACGGCCATTGCGCCCGCCGGCATCGCGGCGGCCGTGAACGATGAATTAGAGAAAATCCAGATCATCGATGTACACACGCATCTGTTCAAGCCTGCGCTCGGATCTCTTGGGCTTTGGGGCATTGACGAGTTGCTGACCTATCACTATCTCGAAGGCGAGCTGTTCCGCTCGTCTCCGGTCACACCGGAAGAATACTGGAAGCTCTCCAAACAGCAGCAGACCGATCTCATCTGGCGAACTCTGTTCGTCGAGAATACTCCCGTATCGGAATCGACGCGCGGCGTGGTGGCGGTGCTGAAAGCCTTTGGGCTTCCCACCGACAGTCCGGACCTGAAAGAAGCGCGGCGGTTTTTCGCTTCGCAGAAGTTAGACGAACACATCACAAATGTCTTTCGCATGGCGGGCATGAGCGAGGCCGTCATGACCAACGATCTGCTTGATCCGGCGGAAGCGCCCTTATGGGAGCGCACGAAAGACAGCGACGCTCGATTCCGCGCGGTGCTCCGGCTGGACAGAATACTGGAGCGGTGGGCCGATCACTGGCAGGTCCTGCAATCGCAGGGATATCGGGTAGAGCTCCAGGTCACGGCGAAAACCGCGTCCGAGGTGCGCCGCTTTCTGGACGTCTGGTGCCGCCGCATGCAGCCGGTGTATATGGCGGTCTCCCTGAGCGACACGTTCCAGTTTCCCGAAGAAAGTGACCGGGCGCGTTTGCTCGAGCATGCCGTGCTCCCCTCCTGCCGCGAACACAACATTCCGATATCGCTCATGATCGGCGTCCGCCGCCAGGTGAATCCGGCGATCCGGCTGGCGGGCGATGCGGCTGGGAAAGCGGATCTGCGGCCGCTTGAGAATCTGTGCCGCAATTTCCCGGAGAATCGTTTTTTGACCAGCGTCCTGAGCCGCGAAAACCAGCACGAGCTTTGTGTCTATGCGCGCGCCTTCGCCAACCTGATGCCGTTTGGCTGCTGGTGGTTTCTCAACAACTCTTCGGTTGTCGAAGAGATCACCCGCGAGCGCGTCGAAATGCTCGGCATGAGCTTTATTCCGCAGCACTCGGATGCGCGCGTGCTGGAACAAGTTATCTATAAGTGGCGCAACACGCGGCGCACCATAGCGCCGATCTTCACAAACACATACATGCTGATGGCAAACGACGGACGGCCGGTGACGCGGGAGGAGATTCACCGCGACATGAGCCGGCTTTTTCGGGGTAATTTCGAAAATTTTGTAGCGGGAAAATACTAAGGAGACTTATGGAGGATAAAGAACACGGCCGGCGCGGGTTTTTGAGTTACGCTGCCTACGGCATTGGGGGCGGAGCGCTTTTGCTGACCGGGCAGGCGGGAATGGCCAAAGGACGGGATACAAAGGCTCGCGGCATTTATGACGTCAAGGATTTTGGAGCCAAAGCCGACGGGCATACTATCGACACGGCTGCGATCAACAAGGCCATTGCCGAAGCATCTTCGGCTGGAGGCGGTACGGTCCGCTTTCCCGGGGGC
>JBOGMI010000220.1:0-5198 GCA_050746645.1 Bryobacteraceae bacterium
CCCGCCACCGCCGCGCCGCTGCTCGATATTCCGGCAATTACTGTGCATGTGAAGCTGTTCTCCGGCGCCGGTATCGCAAACGTCGCCGATATCGCCTATGTGGGCATCGAGCGCCCGCACGTGGATCTGATCGTCTTCCCGGATGGGAAAACGAATCTTCCGCACCCGAAGGTCCAGAAACCGGCGAGTTCCAGTAACGGCAACACACTCGACACCGTGCTGAATCTGAAGATCGGCAAGTTCGATCTCGATCATGGCTTGATTCAATTCAACGAAGAAAAGACAGCCTTCAATGCCCGTGGCGAAAATCTGCATGCGATTTTGAATTACAACGGCAGCCGGCCGAGTTACCAAGGCGGACTCTCGATCGATCCGCTGATCCTGAAATCCGGCAGCCGCCCGCCGCTCAATGCGCACATCCACATTCCGGTTACCATCGAAGCCAATGCGGTGCGAATCGCGAACGCCCAGGTGCGAACCGGCAAATCGTCGCTCCTGCTGAACGCTTCGGTCGAGAACCTCAACGCTCCGAATATCCAGGCCAGCCTGAAGGCGCGGATCTCGCTGCCGGAGATGCAGCGAAGTTTCGATATTCCCATCCAATCGAATGCTCCGGGCGCCCCGAAAGTCCTTACGGCCGCGTTCCAGGCGCACATCGATGAGCAGAGCAAAAAAATGCAAGTGCAAACCGCGCATCTAGCGCTGGGTGACACGGTTTTCCAAGCCGCAGGCGCGCTGAACGGGCCGAACAAGGGAACGATCCGGTTTAGCGGCCGCCTGGCGCTGGATCAGTTGAGTCGGCTGATGAACCGCTCCACCCGCGCGTCCGGCGCCATTCTGCTGGCCGGCGCGGTGAAGCTCAATGCGCAGGATCAATATGCGGTGGACGGAACCGTCAAGAGCCGCAATCTCGCGCTCAGCAATGGCCAGGTTCATCTTTCCAATATCAGCCTCTACACGCCGTTCCATGCCGACCCAAACCTGATCGACCTGAACCAATTGCAGTTGCGCGCGCTCGGGGGAGAACTGACCGCAAGACTATCCATCAAAAAGATGCAGCAGTTGAGCTTCGAAAGCCATCTGCGCCATTTCGATCTGCCGGTAATTGCCGCGGTCGCGACCGGAAAGCATATCGGATATGATGGCGCCCTCAACGGAACGCTGAAAGCCGGGGGAAATTTAAGGGCAAAGGGAGCGACGGGACTGAGTGGGCAGGCGAATCTCGCGATTGTTCCCGGGCATCGCGGCGTGCCGCTGCGGGGAAGGCTGGTTGCGACCTACTCGGGCAAAACCGGCGCCATCGAACTCGATCGCTCTTATCTGGCGCTGCCCCATTCGCGGCTGGATATCTCGGGAGCGCTGCACCAATCTGAAGCCGCGCACCAGCGCATTGACGTTCACCTCGTTTCGCATAACTTGAACGATTTTCTTCCGGCCATGAATCTGGTCTCTTCCGGAAAAACCGCTACCTCGCTACCCGTCACTCTGCGCTCCGGAGGCTCCGCGGAGATTCAGGCGCAGATTACCGGCAGTCTGAAGGCGCCGCATATCGCGAGCCATCTGGCCCTGACCAGGTTCGATGTGGAGCATCGTCCATTCGACGATCTCTCGATGAACCTGCAAGCTTCTCCTTCGGGCGCGGAAATTCAGGACGGTGTGCTGAAGGGCGCTCTGAATAGTCATTTCGCTGCCCGTATCGGGCTGGTCCATTGGAAGCCGGAGCCGCGGTCGCCGCTCGCGGCGAATCTCGCGCTGCACGGTTCGGATATCGGCAAACTGGCTGCCACGGCGGGCCAGTCCAGCGTGAGCGTATCGGGCGCGCTGAACGCCAGTGCGCATATCCACGGGACCTACGGCGATCCACTCGGAAGCGCGAAGCTCACGATCGATCATGGAAGTTTCGACGGACAGGCTTTCGATCGCGTGTCCGCCAACGTCAACTTCGCGGACCAATTGATTGCGCTTGCTCCGCTCGAAGTGGCCATCGGCAATGCGCGCATCGATCTGACCGGCAGCCTCCATCATCCGCGCAATAGCTTCACCACCGGCCGGGTTCAATTCCACATCAAAACGACAAACCTGCAACTCGCCGATCTGGAATTGGTGCAGCACGAAAATCGCGGCATCGCCGGATTGATCCAACTCGACGCGTCCGCGGCGGCGGATATCGCCAAGCCGAACGGCAAAACGCAGGTGAAGATTTCCAACATTTCCGCCAAACTGTCGGCTACAGGCTTGCAGTTGGAAAACCAAAATGCCGGCCGCCTCACGGCGAGCGCACAGACCGTCAACGACACGGTCCAATACACCCTGGCTTCGAACTTTGCCGGTTCGCAGATCAAGCTGAACGGCAAGACCGAGCTGGCCACGAATTATCCAACCGTCGCGGACGCTTCGATTCAAAATCTGTCCGTCGGCAAGACGCTCGAAATGGCGGATGTCCATTCGATTCCGGCGACAGGCATGCTTTCGGCCAGCGCGCATGTGTCCGGAACTATGCAGGCGCCGGCCGCAAATTTGAAGTTCGCACTCACAGAGGCGAATATTTATCGCCAGCCGATCGATAGCCTGCGCGGCAGCCTCGATTATTCGAACACGCGCGTCAACATCCCTTCGATCTCGCTGGATCTGCCGGCGGGTAAGCTGACGCTGTCGGGCGAGTTCTCGCACCCGGCGAATAACTTTCATGCCGGCTCGCTAAAACTGAGAGTAAGTTCGACGCCGATTCAGTTGGCCAAAATCGAAAAGCTGACGGAAACCCAGCCGGGAGTTGCTGGAACCCTGCATTTGGCAGGCGACGTGGCGGCCAGCTTTCGGGAACGGAACGGTTCGCCCGCGGTGCGCGTTTCCGAATTCAACGCCAATGCCTCGGCTTCGGATCTGCGCATGGACGGCCATAGTCTCGGAGGCGCCAGCTTTACCGCGCACACTGTGGGTGATCGCGTCACGTTCTCCTTAAATTCCGATCTCGCGAAAAGCCAAATCCGTGGCTCGGGAGAGGCGACGCTTACCGGCAATTATCCGGTTCGCGCCAGCATCTCGTTCGCCAACATCCGGTATGTGAATCTCTATCCCTTCATCTCCTCCGGCCCCCAGATGCAGCCGCGCTTCAACACCCGCATCGCCGGCGAGTTATCCGTGAACGGGCCTATTTTGCAGCCGAAGAATCTAAACGGGGAATTGAAATTGAAGACGCTCCAGTTGAAAACATTGCCGCGTAGCTTGCCCACCGGAGCGCCGGCACATCGCTCGGTGACGCTGCAAAACAAAGGGCCGATCGTGGTCGAGCTCCGGAATGAGGTCTTGCGCGTTCAACAATTCCACATCACCGGCCCGCAAACCCATATCAGCATGGGCGGGCGCGTGAATCTGCGCGATGCCAACTCTCCGTTGGGTCTGGAAGTCAATGCGGATATGAACCTTGCGATCCTTTCCGATATCAACCGCGAGATCTATTCGAGCGGATCGCTGACCATGAAGGCCGCCATTCACGGCACTCCTACGCAGCCCGCCGTGACCGGAACCGTCGCGTTGAAAGGCGCCAACCTCGAATACACCGGCTCTCCCAACGGCATTTCCAACGCTAATGCCGTGATTCTGCTGCGCGGCACGACCGCGCAGATCCAAAGCTTCACCGGCGAGACCGGCGGCGGAAAGGTGACGCTCTCCGGGTTCGCCAGCTACACCAACGGCAACGCGGCTTTTAACCTGCAGGCGAAGGTGAAGCAGGTGCGCATCCGCTATTCTGGCGCCAGCATCGTCACCAGCGCCGGAATCAAGCTCACCGGCAACACGAAGCATTCGTTGATATCCGGAACGGTCGGCATTGACCGGATCGCCTACTCGGGAGCAACCGACGCGGGGGCACTGCTGAGTTCCGCCTCCGGCCCGCCATCGTCGCCCGCCGCGCCCTCGGCCTTCGAGCGTGGAATGCGCCTGGACATTCACGTGCTGAGCTCTCCCGGGCTCCGCGTCGTCTCCAGTTACACCCAAAGCGTGGAGGTCTTTGTCGATCTGACGGTTCGCGGCACAGCCGCCACTCCGGGGATTCTGGGAAGCGTGCGCATCACCAACGGCAGCCTGCTGTTTTTCGGCAATAAGTACACCGTTAATGCCGGCACCATCAATTTCTACAATCCTTATTCGGTTGAGCCGGTCCTGGACATCTCCCTGCGGACGGTCGTGCAAGGCATCGACGTGACACTCGGTATTTCGGGTTCCATGGACGATTTGCATCTGAGTTATCACTCGAATCCACCGCTGACGTTTCAGCAGATTGTGCAATTGCTTGCGACCAATACCACTCCCAGCACCAACCCCAGTATTGCCGCGAAGCAGCCTCCCTCGCAGCGGCAGTCGGTCAGTCAGATGGGCGCATCGGCGGTTCTGGGGCAAGCGGTGGCCAATCCGGTCGCCAGCCGCCTGCAGCACGTCTTTGGCATTAGCGAATTCAAGATCGATCCCTCGTTCCAGGGCTCCAACGGCCTGCCGACCGCGCGCATCACCCTGAAACAGCAGATCACCTCGAACCTGACCTTCACCTATATCGAGGACCTGAGCCGGACCAACGCCGAAATTATCCGCATCGAGTGGAACTTTACGCCCAAGTTCTCGGCCGTGGCGACGCGTGATTGGAACGGAGTCGTGGGCGTCGAGTTTCTCTACGCCTTCAAGAAGAGGTGACAGGACCCCGAGCGTGAGCGAGGGGATCGGCCGCCCCTCCCTTACGGTCGGGGTTCTGTAAGAGTCTGTCACGAAACCAGCCGGGCGCGCATCTGGAAACCAGAGAAGTACGAGGCCATGAAAATCGTTATTTTTGGGCTATCGGTGACGTCGGCTTGGGGAAACGGCCATGCCACGCTGTTGCGAGGGCTGTTCCGGGCGCTTGCGGCCGAAGGCCACCAAGTGCATTTCTTCGAGTGCGATGTGCCGTATTATGCCGAGCACCGCGATGCTCCATCGCTTCCGTTCGCTCATGTCCATCTCTATAAAGATTGGCTCGAAAATCTCTATGTTGCCGCAAAAGAGCTGCGAGATGCCGATGTGGGGATGGTCACTTCGTATTGCCCCGACGGAGCGGCCGCCTGCGAGCTGGTCCTGGAGTCGCATCTCCCGCGCACCGTATTTTACGACCTGGATACGCCGGTCACGCTGAGCCGGTTAGAGCGCGGCGAGCAGATCCCCTATCTTCCCGCCGA
>JBOGMI010000221.1:0-1900 GCA_050746645.1 Bryobacteraceae bacterium
GCTCAATGCCACCAATCTGGGAGATTCCCGTTACTTGCTCGACACGAGCAACACGTTTGGCGGCACGCACTATGTGGATCCGAGGCAGGTTTATGTTCAACTGCACTACCGGTTCCATTATTAAATCGGGGTCAGGCCTTCTGGCCTGCCACCGCTGGCCTGCCACCGCCCTTCCGGGCGGCGTTCTTAAGTAAGTGGCATTGCGCTTACGTTCGCGGCTCAGATTCGGCAGCGTAAGCGAGGAGAGCCGCGTAAACACGATTGATCACACTTGCCCAATCACCGGCGCGGGGCTGGCGGAACAGGCGCATGGAAGGGTACCAGGGCGAATCTTCGCGATCGAGCATCCAGCGCCAATCGCAAGCGAAGGGGAGCAGCGTCCAGACCGGAATCGCCAGAGCGCCCGCGAGGTGGGCCATCATGGTATCCACCGTGATCAGGAGATCGAGATGCTCTAAATTTTGCGCATCGCGCAGCACGCAAGCGTTTTCGTCGTGGAGATTGGGGATACGGTCGCGCCAAGGCTCGAGATCGAAGTGCGCCGGGCCTGCTTGCAAGCTAACGAAACTTATGTCACAAATGGAGAACAAACGGGCCATCTGCGGCAGCGGGAGGGAGCGGGCGGGATTGTAATCGCCTGCGGACCAGACGATGCCGACGCGGAGTTTCGCGATGGCGGACGACGAATAACGATCGTCTGCCCCACTACGGAGGTAGGGCACAGCGGCGGGAATCGCATCGACGCCGGCGCGAAAGATGCGTGGAAGCTCGATAACTTCGACCTGCTGATCCCATGGCGGCTCGGGATCCCCCCAAGTCAGGACGCAATCGGCCAGCCCGGAGTTCGCCAACAACTGCTTAAGCCGCGGCTGAGCCTCGACGGCGACGCTGCGGGCGTGCTGACGGACGATCGGCACATAACGGATGAACTGAATGGTGTCGCCCAAGCCGTGCAGACAACGGATAAGGACGTCGCGGCCATCGAAGGGCCGGCCATCCCAATACCGGTGCGGGTCCGGGCTGCCGCGGTGGGCAACGGCTTCGCTTTCGCGCCAGGCGAGCGGGAAATGCCCGGCCAGCATGTGGCACCTCCAGCGGCCGGCCGCGCAGGAATCCGGATCGTAGCCCAAGCGCTCGGCTTCGCAATAGAGGCGCAAAGCGTCGGCGATCCGACGGGAGGCGAGCCGTTCTTCGGCCTTGTTAAAGATTTCCCGTTTCATGCGTCTTAGGAGAAAGCCCGTCTTTAGAGAAACGGGCGTATGATTTTGCCCTCCGATGGCGTCCAGAAATCGGGCATTTATCTGTAAAAGACCGCGAATATGAGCACCTCAGCATCCGCTCCGCAACGCGCCGCCGCCAAACCGAAACTTCTCTTTGTAGACGATCATCATCTTGTTCTCGATGCAGTCGCATTCATGGCGCAGCCGGAATACGAAGTGAAGGCCGTGGACAGCCTGAAGAATTTCGAAGATACGGTCGGAGAATACCATCCGGACTTGAGCATTCTCGACGTGCGGCTGCAGGACGGCGACGGCATCGACGCGGTGCGCCGGGTGCAGGCGCGTTATCCGGATCTAAAGCTGAAATTTATGTTCCTGTCGATGCACGCCGAGCCGAAGGTCGTCAAGCGGGCGATTGATGCTGGAGCGCAGGCCTATCTCTCGAAACGGGCGCCGGCGGAGGACCTGATGCTGGCCATCCGGACGGTGCTGAACGGGGGCAAGTATATCGGCTCGAGGGTCCAGAGCGAGGCCGAAAATGTGCAGGAGGCGACCCTCACGGATCGGCAAAAAGAGGTGCTGAGGCTGATTTCACAGGGCTGTTCGGCGAAGGAAATCGCCAGCCGTTTGAATATTTCGGTGCGCACGGCGGAGTTCCATCGCGCCGCGATTATGGAACG
>JBOGMI010000222.1:0-9112 GCA_050746645.1 Bryobacteraceae bacterium
CGTAACGCTCCGGCGGAGACCTGAGCCATGGTTGCAGCGGCCCGGCGCAAAAATTCGTTGGCGCGCGCAATATCATCTTCGGCCAGCACCAGCAGGAATTGCTCCGCGCTGCTCGAGCCGAGCAGCATCCGCGATAGCTTCAACTCCGCCAGCAGCGCTCGCGGCAGCACTTCGCAAATCAGGTTCAGCCACGCGCCGCGCCCCAGGAGGTCAGCCATGCCGTCTCCTGCGCTGGGCGCAACGGTGAGGAACTCATCGGAGCCCAGCAACTGGGCTTGCAAAAATACCTGCAGCGACATGACTGGTTAGCGGCCCGCTATTTCGGCGGGCATGCCGGTTCGAGCGAACTAGCACAGGTTAGCACAAACGGCGGGTGGGGCAGACGATCATCTTCTGTCGTGTGCCGGGCGCCACTAAAGTCTCGTTTGGCGGGTGTCGATAGCAGATGTGTGAGCAGCTTCCCGCCATGACCCTGCCCAAATCCACCGAAGTCATCTGCGGCTCGCTGGCGGCATTGCTCGGGTCGGCTGCCCTGGCTGGTTGCGCAACCCACTCCCCCTTTTCGATTCAAATCGCGATGCAGTGCAGTACGGCGATTTGTCTTGTCCTCAGCGGACTTGCTCTGCTGGGAATCGCAAGGCGCCGGCCCCGACTCACGATCGTATGTGCCGTCCTTACCGCGGTCTTGCCGGTCTTCTCAGTGTTTGGCCAGGATCGGATGGCGCCCATGGTAGCCTTCGGGTTCCTCGCATTGAGCGCGGGCTTAGTCTTGGCCGCAACCATTCCGGTTGGCGGCAGACCTCCGGCTCTCACTCTTACCGGCTTCCTGGTAATCGCTTTTGGCATCACCTGCGGCATCAATGCGCTGTCGGGGACATGCGACCCTTTTGGCTGGCACAGTTCCATGTGCGTTTTCGTTGGCGCCTCCGCTGCTCTTTGCTTACCGGGAATTGGCATCGCCGCCGCGGGCCTGCGCTTGACTCGCCTCGGGCCTCGCGAAGCCGTATGGCTGCCGGTCGGCGTCGGCGTTTCGCTGGCGCTCTACCGGGCCGGCCTCTGGCATGCCATCCATGCCGGTCAAAACGTCAATACAGATGCGGTCACCGCGATTGCAGTCACGCGCGGGATATTGGCAGCCATCATTTTGGGCTTCTTCGTTCGCCTCAGTTTGAGGACGCTGCTGCAGAGGGAAGCGCTGCGCACCGCCAACCAGAGGCTGGAAGAAGAAATGGTACAGCGCAAGCGAGCGGAGGAAAAAGCGCGGGAAGCGAACCGGATCAAAGGCGCCTTTCTCGCCAACGTCAGCCATGAGATCCGCACGCCGATGAATGGAATTCTCGGCATGATCGCGCTCGCGCTCGACAGCACGTCCGACGGTGAACGGCGCGATTGCCTCGATGCGGCAAAAGAGTCGGCGGAAGGACTGCTCGTCGTGATCAACGACATCTTGGATTTTTCGAAGATCGAAGCAGGGAAGCTGAGCCTCGAACGCGTCGATTTCAGCCTCCGCGAAAGCCTGGCGCATGCATTGAAGCCGCTCACGCCCAGCGCGGAGAAAAAGAGCTTGTATCTTCACTGGAAAGTCGATGCCGATGTGGCTGAGCGGGTCGTGGGCGATCCGGTCCGGCTACGGCAGATCATCGTAAATCTCGTCGGGAACGCGGTTAAGTTTACCCATTCCGGCGGCGTAACGGTGTCTGTTCAAAACGAGCTGCGAGAGGCCGGACAAGCGGCGATCCATTTCACGGTTCGAGACACCGGCATCGGCATTCCATCTGAGAGGCAGGACGAGATTTTTGCGTCTTTTACCCAAGCCGACGATTCCACTACGCGTAAATATGGTGGTACCGGTTTGGGTCTGACGATCTCGCGCCAGCTCACCACCATGTTTGGCGGCCGCATGTGGGTGGAGAGCGAGGCCGGCAAAGGAAGTTCTTTCCATTTCACTGCGTGCCTCGGTGCCGCCGTCGAAGAATTCTGCGATCGCGAATGGATACGCAAAGCGGAGCCAGTCATGCCTGCCCCTGCTTTGCCTCCTGGATTTGCTACATGAACCCCGGGAACATGACAATAGGTATAAACTCACTCCGAGGTGTACAAGCGCGATGCCGTTTCAGGTGGAGAATCTTCCCGAAGCGATTCGGGACGTCAAGAAAAAACTGCGGCGGGAACTTCCCGCGTACGCGGCGGTGTTTCGTGAAGTCGAAGGCGAGACTCGCCGCAAAGTTGCTCAGATTGTGAAAGAACGCGAAGCAGGCGGGGCGGTCATTCCCATCGTCCAGTACTCGGATATCGCCGCGGATTCGGTTTCCGCCGAACTGATCGCCAAAATAAAAGATCGCGGCGCGTGCGTTGTGCGCAGGACCTTCGCGCCGGAACAGGCTCGCGCCTGGGATGACGAAATCGCGCGCTATGTCGAAGAAAACGGCTTGAACGAGAAACTGGCGCATGCTGCCGAGGACAAGTATTTCGGTACGCTGGCAGCCGCTAAGCCGCAGATTTATGGCATCTATTGGTCGCGGCCTCAGGTGCAGGCGAGGCAATCGGAGTCGCTCACGCAGGTCCGCAGTTTTCTAAGTAAGTTGTGGCTGGCCGAGAGCAACGGGCATCGTCTTTTCGATCCCGATCAAGTGCCGGTTTACGCCGATCGCATCCGCAGACGGCCGCCCGGATCGAGTTCGCTCGGGCTTTCGCCTCACGTGGACGGCGGGTCGGTGGAGCGATGGCTGGAGCCGAATTTCCGCAACGTATACCGCCACGTGTTCTCAGGAGATTGGCGCAAACACAACGCATTTGATGCCACCTCGCGGCCGGACGTCCAGGAGTTTCCGTCGCCTGCGGTCTGTTCCATGTTTCGGACCTTCCAAGGTTGGACCGCGCTTACTCGCCAAGGCCGGGGAGACGGCACGCTGCAATTGATCCCCATTGCGAACAGCATGGTTTACCTGCTGCTTCGCGCTCTGCAGGACGATGTTCCGGAAACAGAGTTGTGCGGTGCGAAACCCGGGCGCGCTCTCTCGGTGAATCCCGAATGGCATGCCCTCCTGATCGAAGGCTTGACCTCCATTCCGCTCATGCAACCCGGCGACGCTGTGTTCTGGCACACCGACGTGGTTCATGCCGTCGAGAACGAGCATAACGGCGAGGGCTACAGCAACGTGATGTATATCGCGGCAACCGTCGGCTGCGAGAAAAACAGCGCGTATCTCGCGAGACAAGCGCCGGCGTTTCTGGCGGGCAAAACGCCGCCCGATTTCGCCCCCGACGACTTTGAGGTGGATTTCCGCGGTCGTGCGATCGAAGACGATCTCACTCCGCTCGGCCGCAGCCAGATGGGCCTACCTGTTGCGAAGCCCGCCGTTCCTGCATAATTAGCTTAGTCGAAAATTTCTGAGAACGGAATCTCGAGCGAAGCGGCCTCGAACTTAACGGAGCTACCGGAGGCTTCCTCCATACCGCTCTTGCGGTAGATCCAGATACGGCGCTCCGCTGGATCCACTACCCATACGGCCGGCACGCCGAAATCAAGATAGTCCTGCACGCGGGCATTGATCCGCGAAATGGTGTCTTCGGGCGAAAGAATTTCGATGCACAGCAGAGGCGGCGTGGTCAGTATCCGCTCTTCCGGCCTGCCCCGCGTCACAACAACGTCGGGTACCCGAAAACGCGAGGGTCGGACTTGCACTCGCCACTCGGGCCAGGCAGCGATCCCTGTCTGGCGGAACCGGCTTCGAAAAAAAGCGATGAACGAACCCTGTACCCAACTGTGGTCGCGCTCGCCCACGTTCCGTTCCTCCACACTCCCGTCCACGTAATCGCGATCAGGCCGGTAGACGGTACTTAGATATGTTTGTATCGGGATTTGCGTCGCGGCCGACATCTGGATTCAGTATGGCACTCGGAAACTCACGTGCGCCCGGATTCTATCCTGAAACCATGACCATTTTCGTCACGGGCGCTACAGCAGGATTCGGAAGAGCCATTGCGCGGAAATTTGCGCAGGATGGAGCCAAAATCGTCGGCACGGGCCGGCGCGAGGGCACGCTCCATGGGGCCCGAGCTAAAGCGGGAGCTTTCGCACCCGCAAGTGACCCGAGCGAAACACGGCTACGCAACCACTTGCGAGATCCACTTCAATCAGTGGTAACGCCCCAATGAGGACCCGGGCGTAGTCTTCAGCGGCGAGAAATTCTGGATCTCGAAATAAGACGAACGATGGATGGCTCGCTTCCATTGCCGCGAGAAGAGCGCCAAAATCCGTATCCGCCGAAACAATAATCCGATCTTCTTCGAATGCCTTGGCAAAAATCCGCTCGTCTTCTGCCGATTGCATGCCAAACTCGCGGACGTGTACCGCATTGTGACCGGCGGCTTTGAGCAACGCCGAGAGTCGCGGCGGCAAGGCGTTGTCAATTAGAAATCTCACGCCGGGAGGGGCAGTTCGCGCTCCATCGCGGAAGCCGCCGCGTAGCGCAAGCACTCACGGATGTCTTCATGCTGCAAGTCCGGATACTCCTGAAGGACCTGCTGCTCAGTAACACCGCCCGCAAGCAAACGGAGAATGGTGGCCACGGGAATCCTAAGACTACGGATACACGGAACTCCCCCCATCTGGGTGGGATCTACGGTGATCCGTTCAAAGTTTTTCATCGCGCTTTACTATTCTCGCAGATGCGGCCCCCTTCCGCAGCAAGCCAGTGGTCCATCTATCCTGAAACCATGACCATTTTCGTTACGGGCGCCACAGCGGGATTCGGAAGAGCCATTGCGCGGAGCTTTGCGCAGGATGGAGCCAAAATCGTCGGTACCGGCCGGCGCGAAGGCAGACTCCATGAGCTCAAGCGCGAACTAGGAAGCAATTTCTTGCCGCTCGCGTTCGATATCGGCAAGCGGAACGAAGTCGAGCAAGCTATTGCCGGCTTGCCAGAGGAATTTGCCGAAATCGACGTGCTCGTCAACAATGCCGGAGGGGCCATCGGCCTCGATCCGGCCTGGAAAGCGCAGTTGGACGATTGGGATGCCATGATCGATGCGAACATCCGAGGCGTCGTCTACTGCACGCGTCTTCTGCTGCCCGCCATGGTCGAGCGCAACCGCGGACACATCATCAATATGGGATCGACGGCTGGGGAATGGCCCTATCCCGGCGGCAATGTTTACGGCGGCGCGAAAGCGTTTGTCCACCAGTTCAGCTATAACCTGCGCTCCGATCTGACCGGGACGGCGGTGCGCGTCACCGATATTCAGCCGGGGCTCGTCGGCGGCACCGAGTTCTCCGAAGTGCGCTTTAAAGGCGATAAACAGAAAGCCGCGGCGGTTTATGCCGGCGCCGAGCCATTGACCGAAGACGATATTGCCGACGCAGTGCATTGGGCGGCGACCCGGCCTGCGCGCGTCAACATAAATGTTATTCAACTCATGCCCGTGCGCCAGTCGTTCGGTTCGCTTGTGGTAAGCCGTGAAAAACAGGCTCAATGATTGGGAGTCGCCCAATAAGCGATCCCCCTCGATGTCAGCCCTTCCGATTCGGGTCGGCGAACAGGGATTTGAGTTGCTTCAGCAATTCGGATAGCGCGATGTAGATATTGAGCAGACCCAACCCGCTCAGCGCGCCGCGGAAATAGGGACTCAGCCAGATCTCCGAAACCCAGGGGGATTGCACCGCCGCCCAGTTCACATCCCAGCTTTGGAGCCAAGGGAACACCACCAAAAACAGACCCAGCTCCAGGGCAAACACGATGCCGCAAAACGCGAGCACGCGCCGGTGCCATTTGGGCGCGGCGCGCCGGGTCTCGGGCAGTGTCACGGGTCCATTCATGAGGCGTACCCGGTCCAATGTACTTCGGGGCAATTCACGCGCACCGGCTCAAAACTGAAGCGGTGCAGCAGGGTGGGGCCATACTGGCCGAGGGCGCGGCGGTGGTCCGGGGTGGAGTAGCCTTTGTTGGAGCGCAGATTGTACTGGGGGAACACTTCATGCCAGCGATCGAGGCACGCATCGCGATGCACCTTGGCGACCAGAGAAGCAGCGGCGATGGCGCGGCAGCGGGCGTCGCCGTCGATCAACGGCAATTGCTCAATGGGCAGATCGATTTTTACCGCGTCGATGAGCAGATAATCCGGCTGGATCGGCAGCGCTTCGACGGCGCGGCGCATGGCGAGGCGCGATGCCTGGTAAATATTGATGCGGTCGATTTCAAAAACATCCGCGCCGCCGACCGCCCAGCAAACGCAGCGGGATTCGATCCGGCGGGCCAGCGCTTCGCGTTCCGGCGCCTCGACGATCTTGCTATCGCGCAGACCGCGAATCGGCCGCAGCGGATCGAGCATGACCGCCGCGGCGAAGACCGGGCCGAACAGCGAGCCGCGGCCGACTTCATCGACACCGGCGATACGGGAATAGCCACGTTCGCGCGCGATCCGCTCGAAAGAGCCGACGCAGCGAATCCCATGCGGGCGGCTCGCGCTGACTGCTCGCGCCATGAATCGCCCGAACCGCTATACCCGCTCGCGCAGGCGCGCCGCTTTGCCTCGCAGACCGCGTAGATAGTAAAGCTTGGCGCGGCGCACCCGGCCGGTGCGGACCAAATCGATATGATCGATGGCCGGCGCATGGATGGGGAAAATGCGCTCGACGCCATGTCCGAAGCTGATTTTGCGCACCGTCACGGTCTCGCTGATGCCGCTGTTCTTGCGCGCGATGACGGTGCCCTCAAACGCCTGCAAGCGTTCCTTCTCGCCTTCCCTGATCCTCACGTGCACACGAATCGTGTCGCCGGGACGGAATTCCGGATGCGGGGTCGCGCGAAGATGTTTGTTCACGAACTTGGTGACAACTGCGTTTTGCATGGTTAGTTTTCCTTCCGGCCGCGGATCAAATCCGGCCGCAGCCGTTCTGTTTTTTCGCGCGATGCGGCGCGCCGCCAGCGCTTGATCTGTTCATGATTGCCGCCGAGCAGCACCTCGGGCGCCTTCCAGCCGCGAAACTCCGCGGGCCTTGTATACTGCGGGCAGTCCAAAAATCCTTCGTTCCCGGCGCTGAAACTTTCATTTCGCGCCGATTCTTCGTTACCGAGCACTCCCGGCAGCAGCCGCGCCACACTATCGACGACCATCGCCGCCGCCAGTTCGCCGCCGCTCAGCACAAAATCTCCCACCGAAATCTCGTCATCGACCAAGTGGCTCGCCACGCGTTCGTCGACGCCTTCATATCGGCCGCATATGAGCAGCAAGTCGTCGAGCGCCGCGTACCGGATCGCCAGTTCCTGCGTAAAGCGCCGGCCCTGGGCAGATAACAGGACACCTCTTTGTTGCGGCGAACGATCCGGGAAAATACTTTCCACCGCCTCGAACACGGGCTCCGCTTTCAGCAGCATGCCCTCGCCGCCCCCGAAAGGGCGGTCGTCTACGGTCCGATGACGGTCGTATGTCCAGTTTCTCAAATCGTGAATCAGGATTTCCAGGAGTCCGGCCGATTTTGCACGTTGGATCACACCGTGGTCGAACGGCCCGGCGAAAAAATCCGGGAAAATCGTCACGATATGAAATCTCATTCCCGCCCCAACTCCAGCAAACCTTCGGGTATTTCCAGGCGAATCGTGAGCGCAGCCAAATCCACTTCGCAAAGAGCGCCGACGAAGGGAATGAGCCATTCGCGCCCGCCCGACTCCACTTCCATCAGCGGAGCGGCGCCATGCCGCTGCCAGCCCTTCACCCGGCCCACGCGTTCGCCGGTCGCAGTATTGAGCACCTGACAGCCGATCAGGTCCGATTGGAAGAAATCGCCTTCGGCGAGCGTGCCTCGATTGGCGAACGGCACCCAGAGATCGGCGCCACGGAAGCGCTCGGCGTCATCGATAGAATCGACGCCGGCAAACTTCAGCACCCAATCGGACTTGTGCGGCCAAGCTGCTAAGACGTTAAGCGGGACATCGGAGCCGTCCGCCAATCGTGCCGTGGCGCTTTCCAACTGCTGGAGCCGGCCGGGGACATCGGTTTGGGATCTTGCCAAAACCTCGCCCCGATTGCCGCGCGGACGAAGAATCTCGGCAATGACCACACGCTCAGGTTGCATAGGTGCGGCGGGCCGCTATTCCAGAATTTCGAGTGAAAAACGGCGGTTCAGCTTGGTTCCCACCGCGCCCAGCAAGGTGCGGATCGAGCGCGCCGTGCGGCCTTGCTTGCCGATCACTTTTCCCAGATCGCCTTCCGAGACCCGCAGCTCAAAAACGGTCGCGTGCTCTCCGGCTACTTCGTGCACGACGACGTCATCCGGCGTATCCACCAAAGCCTTTGCGATATCCTCTACCAGCGTTTTCACCGCATCGTTATCGTTCATGGTTGGTTCCGCCATCCGCGGAAAAAGTACAATCAGGCAACCGCGGGCGTCTGCTCGGGAGCAGCCTTCAGAAGGCGGCTGACCGTATCCGACGGCTGCGCGCCGTTCTTCATCCAGTATTCGATGCGCTCACGCTTGAGCTGAATCTGCGCGGGCGTGGAGACGGGGTTATAAAAGCCAACCACCTCGACCGAGCGGCCGTTGCGTGCGCGGTCCTTTTCGATCACCACCACGCGATACGTGGGTTTCTTCTTGGCGCCAAAGCGCGCCAGGCGAATCGCTAGCATAATTTGTTTATCCCCTCTATTGTTGCATGCGGCGGTGGAGCAGAGACCGCTGCTTCGAGGTGCGGCAGCAGCCCGCGCAAAGCGTTCTCGAGCGAGAGCAGCAGTTCGCGGCAGCCGCGCCCGTCGCACTGTTTGGCGGCGTATTCCAGTTGCTGGGCGCGCGACCAGCAGACCATAGCTCCCAGCGTTCCAAACGAGCCTTTAATCGAATGCGCGACAGCGGAGAGCCCGCTGTAATCGCCGGCTTCAAGCGCCTCGCGCATCTGAACAAACTGGTTTTGCTGATCGGCGAGGAAGAGCGCGATAATTTCGGCGACTAACTCGCGATCGTTTCCGGCCTGGGCGTTGAGTTTCTCGAAATCGAAGATAGGCAGGTCGCTGCCGGGCTGGGGTTGGCCGTGCGTAGAGACCGCATGCGCCAGGCCGGCCACGGCTTCGGCAAGGGCGGCGGGATCGAACGATCGAGGAAGATAGCCGTCCGCGTGGC